>JAGGXZ010000175.1 GCA_021162805.1 Candidatus Poribacteria bacterium | reverse complement strand
TTGCGGATAAGCAATCCACTTTGAGAGCCTACAAGAGGAGGATGTGGATAGATGAGATGTTCGGGGATTTCAAGGGCAATGGCTTTGACTTGGAGAGTTCCCACCTTGGTCATTTCATGAGGTTATCACGCCTGACCTTGGCAGTTGCTCTGCTATATGTATGGCTGATAAGTGAGGGTAGCAGGGTGATAAAGAGGGGGTTGAGGCATTTGGTTGATCGTAGGGATAGGAGGGATTTCAGTATCTTCAGGATAGGGTATAATATGGTGGAGAGGATGTTAGCACTGGGAGAGAGGCTCAGAATCCGATTGATCCCTTACTTCCCTTAAAAGTGTCAGGTAGCTAGAATCCATACCATTCTTTTTTATCGTGCTTTTTTCTATAGTAACTTCGCTACTACCGCTATAGTAATCACGTTCGATATAGATGCCCTGTGATTTACTATCTGAAATCTCACTGTTTTTAATCGTAGATGTGGCTCCTCCAAGCCAAATTCCGATTCCATTATTGGAAACAGTACAACCTTCGATCATCACCGAACCACGGCTGCATGATATCCCACTTCCTTGATTTCCAGTGATTGAGCAATTCCTCAATATAACATCAGAGTACTCATTGACGCTTATTCCATCGCCCCATGAGTTATAACCATAGCCGCTATTCTGAACCTTGACATCCTCCATAATCACAGAGGAATTTTTGATATAAATACCAGTTGATGAAGTTCCATCAACGATGGAACTCCTAATTAGAAGCTTTTTCACCTGAGATGGCTGGTCTGGATTCCAGTTGTAAACATCCTGTATACTGATGCCATATCCGGAAGCGTTTTTAACCGTGACATTAGCAATAAGCGGTCCAGAGCCGTTTATGGAAATAGGATTATCACCATATTCGATAACACAGTGTTCCATAATACATCCGTCAATGTAATCACTGTTATCGTCAAACTTAGCCGATGAACTTTGAGAGGTGAATAGTATACTACCCCACGCGCCTGGTTCTTGGGAATCTGCTGAAGTGAAAATTACCTTTTCATCTTCGGTTCCTCGGGCTATCAGTGTTCCATCAACTTGGATTGATTTTCCGGACTTGAACTTCACCACCACGCCTGGTTCTATCGTTAAAGTCGCATCTTTAGAGATAACAATGCCGAGTTTCACCACAATAGGGCTATCCGATTTAGCCCATGTGGTGTCAGACGAGATCATCCCACCGACATCCTTCGCGGATGCCACAATGGATGTCAGAATCAAAATCGATATGACAATTAAAACTCGATTATACATCCTCTAACCTCCTATTCTTCCACGGGGAATTTTTTAATTATGCCTGTTACTTTCTTAAGTATCAATATAACGTCATACAGCGTGATCTTATCATCGCCGTCCACATCCGCCCGAATTTTCTGGTCATCCGTCAGGGTGATTAACCCTGCGCATGCTTTAAGCGCAAGCGAAGCATCAAACGCTGTTATAACGCCATTGCCGCTCACATCGCCGTAAGGGAGCGATATAGCCTGAACGGTTAAACCCTCAGATGTTAAGTTCAAATTATTGCCCTTCGGATCGGTGGCCTTTAGGTCAGTTATCGTGAAGTTAAGGTTCGTCCCGTTCGGGACATCAGACCTCAGTTTAAACTTCACCTTGGCGATTATCCCCGTTCCGTCGACGCCCCCAACCCCGCGTTTTCGAGTTATTCCGACCGCCACCTTTCCACTTTTATCATCCACATTTGGGTAGAATATCAGATCATTTCCAAGGAAATTGCCTGGAACTACATCGTTGTTTTTGGTGTCAAGGTAGGCTGAATCATAATTCAGGATGAAACTCACGCCGAATAGCCCTGCCACATCTTCCACCTTCACTCCAACCCAGAAATCGCCGCCGGCTTCCTGAGGCGAATCGGCAACAGGATATATCCTCGATCTGGGAGGAGATGAACCAACCTGAACCGTTAGATCCTGTAAATTCAAGTTTAGTATCTCCCCATTTGGGTTGGTAGCCTTCAGATCGGTTATTGTGAAGTTGAGGTTTGTGCCATCTGGTGTGTTTGGTTTCAAGGTGAACTTCACCTTGACGATCGTCCCCGATCCATCCACACCGCCTGCGGGCCTCTTACGGGTTATTCCGATCGCCACTTTACCTTCCTTCTCATCTATGTTTGGATAGAACAGGGTATCACCACCAAGGAAATCGCCATTGACCACATCATTCTTAGAGGTAGCAAGATAGGTCGTATCGTAGTTCAGGATAAAGCTTACACCGAACAAATTCACAGCTTCTTCAACTTTCACTTCAACCCAGAATTCGTCACCTGCACTCTGGGGTGATTCGGCCACAGGATGGATCGTCGCCCCGACAGCGAATATAGTTAAGGTTAAACTAGCACCGATAATCGCACATATTTTCTTCATCTTAGGTCCTCCTCATCTTCCACATAAGATAAAAAGGTGAGGTGGCAGATGCCAACCCCACCACTACCCCCCTAACTATTCCGTAACGACAGCTCTACGCAGATATCGCTTGCCATTCACGTTAAGTTCTATTATATAGACCCCGCTTCCCACTTGCTCCCCCTGATCATTTCTCCCATCCCACCTTATAGCTCGCTTCTTATCCACATAATATCCCGCGTTCAGTCTTCCCAATATCAACCTACGAACCACTCTACCTGAGAGATCATAAATTCGTATCATCACCTTCGCATCCTCGGACAACGTGAATGGTATCCATGTCTCGGGATTGAACGGGTTCGGATAATTAGGGAGCAGACTTGTCCGAACGGGAGCTAGCTGAACCTCTCTAACTTTCCCCTTCAGTTTGAATATGCCTTTCAGATTACTCATCCGAACGTCGTTCAGAATGATGTGAGAGGTCAATTTACCTTTCACTTTGAACAGGACCCGCGCCACCATACCATTCCCGATTACCTCTCCTCGTTCCGCCCTTCGGGTTATCCCGACGGACACTTTATCGTCTGTGACAACCGATAGAAACAGCGGATCATCCCCAAACAAACCGCCCTTTTCAACCGCGAGTACTTCCAACTGATCTGAGTTAAAAGATATGGAGAAGCTGAAACCGAGAATAGGCTCAGAGCCTTGTAGATATACCTCAACAGGGAAACTCCTATCGTTCTTCACCCAGTTCGGTAAGCTGAGTAGAACATCCACATTGGACTTGCTGAAAAGCGGAATTGAGGGAGCTGAAGACGCACCGCTATGAGTACACCCCCAGTTTTGTCCGATGGGTAGTATATCTGCTTGATCTACCTTCCCGCTGCCATCTGCATCAGCGTAGGTGGCATCTTTAGGCGTCCATGGTTCTGCAGGTTGAGCCTTCCAACTGGTGTCTCCATTAGCGCGGGCAGGTCCTGTCCGATTCCAATGTAGCCCTATCGGTAGGATATCCGCCTGGTCAACCTTGCCGTTGTTATCCGTGTCTCCAGGCCATACCAGTATGGAAATGATCTGAAGTTGTAGTGGTTCGGTGGTTACCGATATCTTATTTCCATCGGGATCTTTCAGCGTGAGATCGCTAAGCGTGAAACTCAAAGTCGCTCCTTCAGGGGCATCAGGTTTAACACTGAATTTAATCTTTGCCACTACACCGGTTCCATCAACACCGGAAGCTGGTCTCTTACGAGTTATGCCGATAGGAACTTTGCCGTTTTCCTCGTCAATATTCAAAGGAGGGAATATAACATCACTGCCTAAGAAATCTCCTTGAACCACCAGATACTTTCCTCTCTCATCTTTAGAAATGCTGAGAAGAGCAGCATCATAGTTTAGCACAAAGCTTGCCCCAAACAGATTTCTCACATCTTCCACCTTCACGTCAACCCAGAATTCACCGCCTGCGGTAGGTTGAGCATCAGTTTTCATGAACATTTTTGCTTTTGTTTGTGATACCGCTTGACCGATGAGTTGGATGTTAAGCGATGGTTGATCGGGATCATTGCTCTGAATGGTAAGCTCGGCGGAATAATCGCCCACACCTGTGGGTGAGAAAATCACTGTGACATCTCTGCTTGATCCTGATGTCAGGGTGAAACTTCTATCCGCACTTGAAATCGAGAAAGCGGAGTTATTGGAGGTAATATTATTGATCTGCAGATCCGCTGAACCTCTGTTCTCTATCCTGAGTTTTTCAGATTTACTGTTACCCTCTGCTATGTTTCCAAAATCAATTGTAGTGGATGACACCAGGATATCGGGTTCATTAGGCGGAGGTGGTTCCTCCGTTATAAAGCTCCATATGTTTGACCAATCACTTTCGCCAGATTGGTTAGAAGCTTTTACACGCCAGTAATAGGTGGTGGAGATATTCAATGTTGAAACGGTAACCTGGGTTTCAGAAACAGTCTGATCGAAGAAAGGATTGGAGCAATCGGAGTTGGTGCTGACGACTACACGATAAGACGTAGCGTTGTCCACGGAGTTCCAAGATAGAGTAACTGCAGATTGAGCTCCAACATAATCTCCGTCGTTGGGTGATAACAAGGCAGGGATAGATAGAGCTGGAGCTTGAACCGTCATTGAAACGATGACATTCTTGTTACCACCGTTAGAAGTGATGGAAAGTGAACCACTGTAGGAGCTAGGGCTTAGCCCACTGCGATTCACGGTAACGCTGACGGTAGCATTATTGAGCCCGTTCAAGGGGCTCACCAAAATCCACTGTTTGCTCACAGTTATACTCCAACTTAGGTCCCCTCCTCCGGAGTTGCTTATCGTGAGGGTTTTAGTGGTATCCTGTGTGCCGAAGTCCAAGGATGAAGGTGATACGGACAACGTCGGAGGAGATTGAACCTGGATATAATTCGCCTTGGTTTTAGTGTCTGACCCAGAGCTATTGCTGACTGTCAAAGTTACAGTATAGGTTCCGGAGGAGCTGTAGGTATGGGAAGGATTTTGCTGGGTACTGGTGACACCATCTCCGAAATTCCAGCTCCAACCTGTTGGATTTCCAGATGAACGGTCCGTAAACTGAACTGTCAATGGAGCAATTCCACTCGTCGGGGAAGCAGTAAAGTCGGCTGTTGGTTTACGCATTGATACGGTGATTAGCATTTCATAGCTGTTATCATCTTCTTTGCTTTCAACGACCGCTGACGGTTCATCTACTTTCAACATGATACGGTGTTGTCCAGCTGTCAGTGTGGTTTGGAAATCCTCATGGCTTCCCCAACTATGAGCGGATAGCCCATTCACCACCTTTGTGTGAACCACGGTTCCATCAATGTATAATTTCACTGTGAAGGAAGTTGTGATATCTACATCGCTGTTGTTGATGAAGGCGTAGTCGAAGTATATTGGTTCACCAGCGTACACTACTCCTGAATGATGGTCCCCTAGCTTAGGAGATGCTATTATCTCATTATCCCACCCACTGGGTTGATATGGCTGGAGATTCGGTTTAGACTGAGTTTTTCTGCTAATCTCTATCCTACTGATGAACACGTTATCATTTCCATTCACTGGGATACCATTTTTGACGGGGTCAATCCGTAAACCGGTGAGTTTACTGGCTGTATTCCATCCGGGAACATCTTGAATGTTTATCGTGATTGTGTGCCACTTGCCATCGTTGGAGAAGTTGCGGGACACAGCGTTGGTTTCATTGTATTTTCTTCCATCAAAGCTCAAGTAAAAACGCAGTTCTGTATTCGCTCCGAAATTTACTCCTGTGAAGCTGATAAAGCCTATTTGGTCAATAGAAATCAAGAGAGGCAGACTTATGATTTGCGGGTCATTCCCGGGATTCATGATTATAAAACCGTCACCTGCAGAGTTTGATGAGATATTTTCTATCCCAACGAAATTCCATCGCTCAAGCTCTTCCACGCTATCCCATATTATAGGTGCAGTAGTGATTGTAGAAATCCTATTATCGGATGCAAGTATATCTCCTTCCTTTATGCCATAGTAACCTGAAAAAGGTTCCGGTAAAGCTGAGACTCCCCCATAAGGTCCACCTTCGGAGTGGACACCATCTCCTCGAAGCTTAACATCCTTATATAGAGCAAAATGAAGATGGGGACCTATTGGGGTATTACTTAACTCTTTGTTCGAGGAACAACCTGATAATCCTATGATCTGACCTTGTTTCACCCTTTGACCGAGAGCAACTTTTATCTCATCAAGGTGGGCATAGTTAGAATAAAAGCCATTCTCGTGATCTATTATTACTATCTTTCCATATCCACTCCAACCTCCTGAGGTCCAACCGGCATACACTATTATTCCATCAGCTATAGCCAAAACAGGAGTACCTTTTATTAATCCAAAGTCCAAAGCATAATAGTCGTTAGCCTTGCTCGGATTATTAATATTAGCGTGTTTATTGGACCCATTAAAGGGTGAATAACCAGCTGTTACTTCCGCTTCCCCCTCAAATGGTAGCTTGATATTGAAGTCAGGAGGTATGGAAACTGCTCCTGGCTCAAGCTTTGTTTTATTAGTGGCTTTAGTAAATGACAAATCATTAGGGTTTCCTTTAAGCTTGGTTAAAAATTGTTTCACGTTCTCGATCCAATTTGCGGTATCTTCAGGGCACCATTTTTCGCCAATTTCCTCTACGGTATTTAGTCCTTTATCGAGATACTCTCTTCTCAAATTTCGAGTTATCCAGAAAATGCCATCTTCGTAACCTGTTTCCATGTAAATGCCTTTACTAGGAGTGAAACCAGGGGCATCACTGTAGGCATTTTGATTAGTATCAGGGTCCCATCCGGGCTCGAAGCCTGACCAGCAAATTCCCTCTGGCTTCCACCCCCATGCGTTATATTGATTACCACATGGATTCTTTCCAAAGCTGCTTTCTGCACCTGCTATAGCTACGACAAAGCGCGGATCCACATTGAAATACCTTCCCCATTTGACAAAATGTTCCCCTTCTCCTTTCATCGGACTATTTTTAAGGTATTCATTTATTGAATTTATCAAATTGGTAAGGTTTGTATCATTAATCGGGGTTTTGACGTTTATATAATCCACTTTAGTTTCAACATCAGAACCAGCACTGCTACTAACGATCAATGTTACAGTGTAAATTCCTGGAACAGTATAAACATGAGAAGGATTCTGGTGGGTACTAGTGCTGCCATCGCCGAAATCCCAGTTCCAGCTTGTCGGATTTCCCGATGAGCGATCTGTGAATTGGACCACCAAAGGAGCATATCCGCTTGTTTGAGAAGCTATAAAATCAGCCATAGGCTTGATAACACCGGTTGGGGGGTTAACTTCGATTTGAACTTTACGAGTTGTCGTGGATGGATCTAATTCATATACTCCCCAAAATGTGTAAACTCCCTCGCTCGGAGGTAAGAACTTGTAGCTCGCGGAGCCTTTATCATCAGCGGTCAAAACCTTCAAGACTTTCTCAACATTTCCGGGATCTTTGACAAAAAGTTTAATTCCGCTGTTAGGTTGAAAATACCGTAGTGTTATAACGAAGCTTTCACTAATAGCTCCGGAAGATGGAGCGGCTGAAATCTCAGGAAGTATTTCATCACCTTCCGGGACCATGTTCAGAATCTCCTCAGAAATAATTATCACATCATCCCAATCGAATTTAAGTTTGTAAAGGAAAAGTCCTTCCGTCGTTATTAACCTCCTTTTTCCATTTTCCATTAGGTAGATGGCTCTGTCACCTCGCTGGCGAATCAGTAAACCATCAGAATCAGCGCTTAATGATATAAACTTCGGTCCCTCTTGATACTTATTAATGATAGAGAGAGGAAATGTAAACTGACGGCTCCAACTTGGTACGCCCCTCATCTTGGAAAGAATACCCGTGTTTAATACATGATAGCGTTTCCCGTTTTGAACCCAGAATATTTTCCCATCTGGGTCTTTAACGAGTATCCTATCCGGTAGTTCTTTCTGCAGTCTAGAGAAATAAGCTGTGATGACTTTATCATCATCTACCGTGATTGTTATCGGATTAGAGCAACTTCTAATATCTCCTCCCCAAGATTCAAATTTCCAGCCTTCGGAGGGTATAGCCTTAAGTGTTATTTGAGTGCTGTAATTATAACTCCCGCCTGCTGGACTTATATTTCCTTTGCCTATGGCTAATGTTCTTAGGGTATAAGTTGGGAGTTTTTCTTGGCTGCGATGGGATAGGCTAATCGTGTAAATAACAGCGCAACTTCTGGAGAGACTAGATTCATCGAAACCGCGTTCCTTTAATAGTTCGCTATATTTCTTAACCTCTATTAGGCTAGCTATCTTATCAATATATTCCGCGTAGTCAGAAGTTACTTTTGATCTGCGAATCCATTTTTTGATCTTACTGAAGATACCTGCTACCTCTTTAAAGATTTTCACCCCTACCTCTTTAAAGTAACCCAATGTAGTCTTCGACATATCATAAATAGCATCGAAGAGATATACGCTTGCATTATATTCTGCTAGTCCATTGTGAGCATACTGTAGGAAGGATAAAGCGGTTTGATAGTCCTTTATAGGTTGACCTGCTAGTATTTCCTCAGCCTTTTCAAACTTGTTTTGTGCTACTTCAAGGCTTGTATACCCTAGTGCTTTTAATAAAATTTGAGGATCTCTTAAGCTTGACTCAACAAAATCTTGAGCCCCATTGATAAGATCCTCAGTAATAATTTCCCCTATCGATACTGACCCACCCGTTAACCAAGTTTTTATCGAACCAACTAGTGTCTTTGCTGTCAACTTTTGCATGAGCTCTGATATCTCGGCTAGCCGGTAGCTACTTTTCAGCTCTTTTACCCCATATATAAGCCCTTCGATAGCTTCATGAGAAAACATCGCCCCAGTAGAGGAATATTCACGAGCTCTTCTGATTAGCTCAATTTTCTTCGCAAGGTTATAGGATGAAATAGGATTCCAATTAGCATCTACGTATAATATCTTTACCCCATCTGTAGAGGTAGATAATGTTGCAGGGTCAATGTGCCTTTTCAGTTTAACAATGCCATATTTCTTATCATCAACGGTTACCCATGTAACATCGCCCTTCAATTCTCGAATTAACTCTGCAATGCTCAAAGTGGGTTTCTCGATATTAATTGTCATTCTATATGTATTATCATTTTCATTATTTTCATCAACATTTGATGAGGCATCAACTACCATATCAATCTTATGCTCTCCCGCCGGTAAAGTCGTCTTGAAATCTTCATAATACCCCCAACTATGAGCAGACAAACTATCTACCGTCTTAGTGTGAACTACCTTACCATCTATGTATAGCTTCACCGTGAAAGAAGTCGTAATATCCACATTACTGTTGTTGATAAAGGCATAATCAAAGTATGCAGGCTTGCCAGCATAAATTGCACCTGCAGAATGATCCCCTACCTTAGGAGATACTACTATCTCATTGTCCCATCCAGGAGGTTGATATGGCTGAAGATTGGGCTTGCCACCAGAGACTACCTTGAAACTCTTAGGATTAACACTTCCAGAATCAGTAGGTATATCACGCCACTCGCCTTTGTACTTGTAGCGCGCTATCACCTTGTAATCCCCGACTTTCGTAATATATGCCTGTTTTGAATACTTGAAGGTTTTATTTGCTCCTATTACCACATTCTTCTCAGATAGGATATCAAAGAGATGGTTCCCGTTCTTGTGCAACACAGCACAGCCAACATCATCCAAGGTTATGGAACTTTGATTGTAATTCTTGATTGTAAACTCTACCTTCAAGTTTTTGTCATCTGGACCCGAAGACACACGCACAGTTTCCGACGGATGCAGGATTATGCCGCTTATCATTCTGACCTGATTTATGTCAACTTTTACTTCTTCCCCTTTTATCTTTATTCTTGAGATAAACACATTATCATTCCCATTCACTGGAACACCGTTCTTGACAGGATCAATCCGCAAGCCGGTGAGTTTGTTCGCTGTATTCCATCCGGAGACATCTTGGATGTTTATCGCGATTGTGTGCCACTTGCCATCGTTAGGGAAGTTACGGGACACAGCATTGGTCTCGTTATATCTCTTCCCATCGAAACTCAGGTAAAACCGCAGTTCTGTATTTGCTCCGAAGTTCGCTCCCGTAAAGCTAATCGAACCTATTTGATCAATAGGAATCGAAAGAGACGGGCTTGTGATTTGTGGATCGTTTCCAGGGTTTATGACTATAAAACCGTCACCAGTGGGATTTGAGGAAATACTTTCTGTCCCAGCGAATCTCCATTGTCTAAGTTCCTCTACGCTGTCCCATACTTTAATTGTAAATGAGCTTTCCGCAAGAAAGGGAAAAACTAGAAACCACGGAAGAAATATCAATTTCACTAAACGTTTCATCTTGCTACCTCCTCGCATATGTTATAAGGAAAAGCTAATTAGGCACAAACCACCATCCTCCCGGCAATTCTGCCTTTGTAGACGGTTTTGCCGTTCACGAACACCTTGCCTTCTCCGGGCGAGGCGTCGAAGTGTGCCTCCCCCTGAGAGTCTGTGTATTCGGGCGAGGTTATACCCCTGCTTATCCCGCTGAACTCTACCGACACCCTCGCCCCCTTGACTGGCCTCCCGGTTGACCTGGAGAGAACCCTCACGGTGAGCATCTCGTTCCACCTCCGAGACAGGTTGAAAGATGATCAAGAGTCGAGAGACGAGAGTCAAGAGATAAAAAAGACACTAGACCCTGGACTCCAGACCCTTGACCCTCAGCGACCTTCTGCCTGATTATCGGCATAGCTGCCCCTTTAGAACCCTTCACTATATATAACGGAGAAGGAGGGGATTTTTTACCTCATTTCCCAGGGAAATTTTGGTGGGAGGTTTCCTTTCGATCCACGGAAACCAGACGATATCGCACCCTTGGGCTTTTAACGCTATCCGTGGTTGGCTCCACCATCCCTTCCTGACGTAGACGTCGAAGCCAGTACCGCACCACCGTCTCTTTTAATCCAAGACGATCCGCTATCTCGCTCGTGCTCAACTCTCCCTCCTGCGCCAGTAACCGGAGAATACCCTCACGCTTTGAAAATCTTTCGGGGGAAACTGGAGATTCCGCGGGGGAAGATAAGGTATAAACGGTCCATCGGCGAGTGCCATGTTGCTCTAATAACCCTTTGCGAACGAGATCAGACAGTTCACGGGTGATGGAGGCGGGGTCCATAGAGGGATGAAGGCGGCGATAATCAGAGTGGGTGATTCGGCCGTTTCGACGGGCATAAACGAGGGCGATCCTTTGCGTATCGGAGAGCGGTATATTCCTGAGTTGATTGAGCCAGTCGAGTGTTTTCTCATCTAACAGGCCCGCATTGTTAGCGGTGACCTTGAAAGTGGTGCGAAGATCCTCAAACCGAGGTGGTTGAAGCCCCGTCTGCCTTAAAGCTTCCAGCATCGTAACGATCCCTGTTCCTCTGTTTTCGCATAGGGTCCGTCCTGGCTCCGCGGGCAGATCCTCCAAGATGCGCATTAAGGTTTCGTTTCTGGTCGCCATGAGTCCTGGCTCGCCCAGGCGGTCTTCCGTAACCGGCCCGAATAATCCACCTGGGTTCTCCACCTCTATCCGATCGGGGAAAAGACGAACTTGAACAGGGGTGCCCCTCGATTGCGGCGAGTAGTCACGATGAGCTAAGGCATTGACGATAACCTCTCTGAGAAATTCCAACGGGTATTCCGGAACCTCTTCCCGAAAAAGCCCTCGAACAACCGTTCGAACCTGCATATCTCTCCGAACAGCCTGGACCCCTCGCAGCACCATCTCCACGAAGTTGCCTTCAATTTTGACGTTATCTAGGAGGCGTTCTCCTTGAGGGCCCGCCTCGCCGGGACGAAGGGTCGGATATCGTACAACTGTCAGGTGAAGACCAGGAAACTCATCCTGAGGGAAATCGGCAAAACAGAGGTAACCCGCAAGCGTAGGGACAAGCCTCCCGTTTTGTGCTACAACGACACCGAATGTACGCAAGATCCTCTCATCATCCCAATCGCTATACGGGGCGTCAGGTTTACGGCTACGAAGATGATCAAGGAAAGACTGGAGTAAATCAGGATTCAGGTCTGAAGCGGTCTTGTCGACAACAGGTTCTCGATCATAGCGTGGCCGTTGCCGCCAGGAAAGGTACAGATGAATCTCATAATCCGTTAACCGCCGATCGCCATCAGCAACCCGGATGTAAGCTCCGTAGGGAAGGCCGACAGGACGGTAAAAACAGGGCTTTTGCTCCAACGGCACTTCCGGTATCTCCGCCACTACCACCCGCCTACCTTCTATTTCGTGAGTGTCAATCACAGGGCGTAAAGGTGGTTCCATATTATCACACATTGAGGCTAAATCAGCTTGGAATTTGGCGGGATCTTCCACGCCGATGATATCGAAGTTGCTTCCCTCATCTACACCGAAGATCAAGATTCCTCCACCGGCGGAATTAGCGAAAGCGGACAAGGTCTCCCAGATACGCCTGGGTAATCGCTTTTCCGCTCTCTTGACCTCGACCTCCCGTAAGTCCACACCTACCTTTCTTAATCTGTCCAGTAGTTCCAAGAGTTCCTCTTTGCTCATCGTTGCCTCATCCCAAGAACATGTTAGTTAACATGTCAGTTGACATGTTATTTTAACATGCTTCTTATTATGCTTTCAAGGTCGCGCTCTTTTGGTCAATGTGTGCTTTTATCGGTCATACTTGGCTAGTCAGCCAGGGGTGGTTATGTGAAGCTTATTGCAAGGTTCTGCGATGTGAGGTGTGGCAGTCAAGTGAGCATAAAGCTTCCGCGCCAGCTCGCCGACCGTCCCGTAAAGCAGTTCCCCGTCGTCCTTGAAGGCTCCTCGCAACGCCTCAAGCTCATCCCCCTCAGCGAGTCTGGCGTAACACACCACGGCCTCGCCTCTGACCGTGGAGGCCGGATCTCCCCTGAAAACGCGGATCAGATACCTCAGGACCTCATCCCTGGCCGAGGGGTCGAGACAATAGCGGAACCCGGAGATGACCCTTCTCCTGACGATCGGATCCTCTTCGTCAGACAGAAACTCGATGACGGTCTCAATCGCCTCGCCCTGGTAGATCCGCGTCAACACCACAGCACCAGCCCTCCTCTCCTCCACCCCTCCGCTCAGCGCCTCCTCCAGCATCCTGATGGATAGCTTCTCCCCCCTGATCTCAGGATATCTGACCATCTCCTCCACCGCACACCGCCTCAGATACGGGTCCTTTGAGCTCGAAGCCACGTCGATCAGGATCCCCGCCACCCTGGAGGCATCGGGCGTCAAAACCCCCAATCTACCCATCATGCTCACGGCGTTCACCTCCCCCACATAGTTCCCCTCCTCAAGCTTCCCCTCGATGAGTCGGATCGGATCGTCTCCTGCCTCCCTTACGGCTGAGACCAGTTCGTAAAGCTCCATGTTCCATCTCTTCCCGCTCTCGATCATGCACATCCCGATCAGTTTCTCCTGAACCTCATTGATGTCGGCGATATTCGTCCACTTTACCCTTTTCCCTTTCTCCGGAGTGAGCTTGAAATCAAGCTCCGGAAGCGTTCTGCCATATATCTCACCTGTACGCCTTATCCTCTCCCACAGTGGCTCAAGATAGGGGTTGGCCTTCACCCTTTCGCCTATCCGGCTCCACATCTCGTCCGTGAATGCCGGGATGAAGGGCATCTGGGCGAGGGCGATCAACAGCCCTCCTATCGAGCGATCGGGCGCGGTCCCGATGAGCTCCTCCCATATCCCTCCACACCATCCCGATACGATCAGCGGTTCCCAAAGCTCCCAGATGATCCTTTCCGACATCTGAGGGAGGGATCTCCTCAGCAGCTCCCTGCCATCCTCCGAGAAGGAGAGGTGGAGCGTCGTGTCCACCATCGTCCATCTCCTTATCAAATCGATCCCTTCAGCACCATACCATCCAGCGAGCTGGACATCCATCGATCTTTCGTTTAGCTCATTGAGTAGCGACCTTATGGGGGATATGATCCTCTCGTCGAAACTCCTGGCCAACCTCGCCATACATCCCCATCTCATCTCCGCTGGCAGCCTTTCATCGGACGCCCTATCCATCAGCTTTCGGTTGCTCTCCTCACCGCCTATCAACCCGCAGAGATAGTTGGAGAGCTCGATCTCATCTAGGTCATCGCTTTCGGAGAGGAGATGTATTTGACTCTCGATCGCCTCCCTGAAAGCGCTCTCTCTAACCCTCTCGATCAGCCTTCTCCAGGCCATCGTCTCCATCTCCGTCTCTCGATCTTGCTTGACATAGGTGGGACCTTTGACCTTCCGCATCCACTCTACCACCAGATCCGCCATCCTCCTCAGATCGCTCTCAGTTGGAGTGATGGATAGGACGGTTTTATAGAGCATATCGAACGTCTTCAGTCTGACCGGCGGAGATGAGTTGATCGCCCTCTCGCCGTTATCCAGCAGGAAGGAGAAGGATTCCTCGCTCGGCAGCTCTCCGATTAACTCCAGTATCTCCATCCTATGCTCATCGTCCGCCGTCTCGAACAGCCTCGATAACCTGCGGATCACCTCTCCCCTCAGCTCCTTCGAGATCGTCTCCGACTCGATCAGCGCCCTGGCGGCCAGCCAGATCCCCTCCTCGTCCGCCTCGATCAGTCTCCTCACATATCCGTCCGGAGAACCGATCAGCCCTGCCGCCATGATCAGCGATTCGCCCCAGATATGAGGTGAGAGGAAAAGGCGGTCAATCGATCTCCCCTCCTCCCATGCCCTCGCTATGCCCTCCGCAGCCCAGTAGTCCCTAAGCGATTCGTGTGCGAACCTGAGACCCTCCCCCTCGGGCACGATAAGCGGGATGGCCTTTGCTAGATGATAAAGCTCTCGGAGGGATCGCCTATCCACTCTGCCGCTGAGTAGTCTGCCGACCGGCTTGAGCATCTCCTCGCCCTCCAGCCCCGTTACCCTCTCATGAGCCCACCAGATCGGAAACGTCCCTTCGGGGATCACCTCATCGCGGATGAAATCCTCCATCGCCTCGACCACCAGATCCTCGTCGAACCCCGTCCTGCCCTCCTGAACCGTCCTGAGGGAGATGATCTCCAGGAACCTTCTTATAAAGCCCGCCATCCCCTTGGGTGATCGGGCGAAGTAGAACTTCGAGAACCTCCTGCTCTCCCTTGCGAGGAGGTCCTCCCAGAACCTCCTGAACACGATCGCCCTGCGGTGGGGTCCTTCCGAAGAGGGAAGCAGGAAGTTGAGGAGTATGGGGAGTCTCAGACCCTCGTCGGGAGGCAGAAGTCGGCAAACCGTCCATTCAGGTATCCTCCCTCTGATCAGCGTGAGATACGGCGACCATCCCTGACTGCGTAGGGCTATGACGCATCTGAGCGAGCTATAAGGGGGATACCGCAGCGGCCTGAGCGCGTCGGCGATCCTCTCCGGAGATCCAACCCTCGCCATCGCCTCATCCAGCCCATCGATGAGGAGCAGGATGTCTCTCGTGAAGGGCAGCTCATCCCGGATCATCTTCTCGCCGAATTTGTCGGCCAAAGCCCGATCTATCCCCCGGATCTCCCCGTTCGGTGCGATAAGTTCCTCGGCCTCCATGTATATCGGGGCGAACGGCAGCTCGCCCTGAGCCGATCTGACGAAGAGCCTCAGAAGCTCGACCGTCTTCCCTCCGCCAGCGGAGGCGGTGAGGATCACCTTCCCGACGGCGCTCACCATCTCCTCAAGCGGCATGGGGACCAGCCTGTCCTCCATATCCCTCACCTCAAGTGGGATATACTCCCTCTCGAAGAAGGAGTCCGGGTCGCCCGATCGCGAGATGATCCGGGATGGTATCAGCCTGGATATCACCTCATCGCAGTGCGGGTCGAGGAAGGTGGATCGACCGGGGAGATATCTGATGGTTGAAAACTCGTCGGGGGTTATCCTTTCCGCCTCGGCGAATCGGCGTTTTAACCTCTCCCATCCGCTTTCAGAACAGATCAGCAACCTCTTCGATCCAGGAGATATCCTTTTGAGTTCGGAATACAACCTCGGATCGAGCCTGTCCTGAGGATGGAAGATCACGAAGGTCACGTTGCCGGATCGGATCTCCTCCGACAACATCTCTTCGCCCGGCGGTGAGGCGAAGCGGGAGACCTCGGAAACCAATTCCCTCATAAGTCTAGGGTCATCTCCCCCGACGATGAGCGGGAGCGGCGGTCTGGGTTGATCGGGAGGGGAGTTCAACCTCCTCTCGCTGAGGACGGCCGCCACTTTGACGGCTGTCCGACGCCTCTCGCCTCCGAACCTATCCATCAGCACCCCGATCTCCTTAAACTCACCCAGGGCAACCCTCAGTGATGGCTCCACCTCCACTGCTTCCGAAAGTGCTGTCAGATATTCCCGCCAGGGATCAATTAGAATCGAGAAGATATCGCTGATGGAGGACAACGGAACCAGATCGATCCCCTTGCAGTGGGCCTTCTCAAGCTCCGGAAGGTTATCGGAGGGGATCGCCATCTTTTTGAATCCGCTCTCGATGGCCGCTTCCACCTTGGCACGTATCCCTTTGACGCCGCATATCCTTCCGCCCCTGATGACTCCCGTGACGGCGAGGTCGCCGATCCTCTGATCCGTGGCGGCGGCGCAGATGGCTATCGCCACGCCCAATGAGGCCGATTCGCCCATGAGTTCGATCTCCGTGGGAAGATCTGTAAGGTTGACCCTCACCTCGTAACACCCTCCCAGGAGGGAGGTACTCAGCCTAAAGGCCAATCTGAGCGAATTGACGAAACTGCCATGCGCTCTTATCTCCCTCGGCTCGAGGATCAGACGCTGTTCGGGCGAGTCGCGGACGGTCACCTCCACGATGTGAATCTTCGCTTCATCAGTGTTCGGGTTGAGCAGGGGGATAGCAACCCTGCAGCTTTTGACGGGGGAGATCAGATCGTGGAATACGTTCACGAGTTTAGCCGTCCTGTGCTCATCCAGACCCCATATCCCGGAGAGCCCTTTGAGCAGGGACGGAAACAGGTCAGGCGAGTAGCCGAAGGAGATCTCGATCGGCGAGGGCGCTACCGGGGGATGGTTCATCTCGGGGAGACTCTCGACGATCTCAGGGGCCTTCAGGAAAAGCTCAGGCAGGCGTAGGTGTGAGAGGAGGGAGTCTATCCTGGAGGGAGGGTCGGCAGCCCTCCCGGCGGTCAATCTGTCCAAATCCAGCTTTTGACGCAGGTATCTCTTGAGTTCGAGGATAAAGTAGGATTTGATCCGCTTTCTCACCCAGGGAGGGAGCTTAAGGATCGCACCGATCGGATCGCTGAATCTTGAGAAGATGAACCTCGCCAGCTCGGCGCGATCCACCGTCCTTTCGATCCTCAACCTGTATGAAGGACGGTTCTGTTCCCGTTCGTCGAAGAGCCAGCCATACTCCCTCATCGTCCTCCGCTCATCCGTCTCAGGTACAGCTCGATGTTAGAGATGTTCCCTTCCTTCGTATCTCCGGATGGAAGCCGTTCATCCTCGAGTACGATCTCCGCCCCTCTGACCCTGGATAACAGCTCGAGCTCCTTCCCATCAATGGTCAGGATCACATGTGCCAGGTATCCGTCGAACCTGTCTGAGTCCTCGTATTCCCTGAACGCCATGGACACCATCCCTTCCTCCACCTCGGGATGGACCAAAACCCTGAAGATGGCGAAATCGGTTATATCCTCCCGATCGTCCATTATTGCGGCGGGGATGAGATCATCCGATTTGGCGACGTACACCGGTTTGAGAATTGTTGAGAGCTTTTCCCTCAGCTCGGATATCCTTCCTAAGATCGAGCCCAGCGATCTTATCTCCTCCTTCTCGATATCCTCCACGATATCCCTTATCCTCTCGAACTCCACGAAGCAGACGGGGCATTCAAAGACATGCTCCTCAATCTTCCTTCTTTCCCCCTCGCTCAGTTTTCCCTCCCAATACTCCCATAGGTCGTCATTCGTCGGACAATCCCGCAAAGCCTTTCCACCGGCATATTGCCTTTGAAGCTCAGCCATTACATGTTCAAACATCTGCTCGATTTTCACCTTATCGTTACCTCCTCCCGTTTAAGGGTTCAGAGGCGCAATAATACCCTGCGCCTCCACGTGGGTAAACCACCCCTTGAGAATCTCACGCATTATATATAACGGATGAGACTTCAGAGTTTTACCTCCTCGATTATCCTTTCTCTGATCTGATGGATGTACTTGTAGACCGTTTTCCGAGTTAACCCCGTTATCTCGGCTACCTCTCCGGAGGATTTTCCTTCGAGGAAGCGCAGTATGGCGACCAGACGTTTCGTCTTCGGTAGGCTGTGTATACACATCAGGATACTTCTCTTTATCTCCTTCATCACCACTATCTCATCCGGGGAAGGTCCGGGGTCCACGATCTCGCCGTCATCATCGTCATCATCATGCGCTCGTCTCTTTCTCGCCCTGAGGATGTCAATCATGATGTTATACGCCGTTTTACAGATGTAGTTTCTGATCTCCTTCATAGATCGTCCACGCAGGGGCTCATACCTCTTTTTCAGAATCCTCTCGCAAACCTCCTGGACGACGTCTTCGATATCCTCGATCGAGAACTCCCTATAGAAGTGCTCCGCTATCAGCCTCACGTTCTCCTGCACGAGCTTGAAAAAGCGTATCGTCTCGATCCTATCCCTGATTACCAGCTTATCGACATCTATCATTTCGCCTCCGCCGTTCATCATTATTACCTCCTGAAACATGAATCTCCTCGCATTAATCTTAGCATCCTTCCGATTTCCAGTCAACTGACTGACGTCTGAAGTAGTAGGGGCTAGGCATTCAAATGAAGAATGCCTAACCCCTACAGTTTGATCCGGTGGAGGCAAATCATCTATTGACCTGTGACCGTAAATGGGTCAAAATTATCCACGACACAATCCCATAATGGTGTATGGAAGGAGCTAACCCATGAGACGGCCTAATATCCTTTTGATTCATTCGGATCAACATCGGTTCGACTGCGTAGGGGTAAACGGACACCCGCTTCTGAAAACCCCTAACCTCGACCGTCTCGCCTCAGAGGGCGTGAACTTCACCCACGCCTTCTGCCCGATACCGCTTTGTGTGCCCGTCAGAAACTCCCTCTTGCACGGGCAATGGCCGACAGAGCATCTCTGCATCGCCAACTGGGATACCGAGGCGCCGCGGCCACCCATTGAAGGATTGCCCACCTTCAGCCACCTTCTCAGAGAAGCCGGATATTTCCTGGGATATGTGGGCAAATGGCATGTCCATCAGAGAAAAGGCGCACTGGAATACGGGTTCCACGAGTATGTCCCCGAATGGGGATATCATAGATGGAGGGAGGAGAGGGGGCTGCCACCGAGGCCGAGGAAGAACAGATGGTTCGGCGAGGTCGACCCATATATCGCTCCGGAGGAATCCAGGCTCGCCTGGGGGGCAGGCCATACGATCCGACTTATCGAGCTGGCTGTCGAGAGAGATATGCCCTTCTTCATCCGATGGGACCCGAGCGAGCCTCATCTGCCGAATGTGGTGCCGGAGCCCTATTGCTCCATGTATCCTCCCGAGGATATCCCGCCATGGCCGAGCTTCCCCGATCCGTTAAACGGCAAGCCGTATATCCAGGCGCAACAGAGGAGAACCTGGAAGGTGGAGGGGTGGAGATGGGATGACTGGGCGCCCGTGGTGAGCCGATACCTGGGTGAGCTCAGCTTGATGGACGCCCAGATCGGTCGAATCCTCGACGTGCTCGATCGGCTCGGGATATCTGAAGACACGCTCGTTATCTATACGACGGATCACGGCGATATGTGCGGCGGACACGGCATGATAGATAAACACTTCATAATGTATGACGATGTGGTGCGCGTCCCGCTCATCATGAGATGGCCCGGAAGGATCGAGGCTGGCATGAGATGCGACAGCTTCGTCATACACAGCCTTGACCTTGCGACCACCTTCTGCCAGGTAGCCGGCGTGCCTGTCCCCGAGACCTTCCGCGGGAGGGATCTACTGGCCGTGATCTCCGGTGAAGGTGATGACCGCCAGGACGTCTTCTCCATGTATCACGGGAACCAGTTCGGCCTCTACACGCAGAGGATGGTTCGGGACCGAAGGTGGAAATACGTCTGGAACGCCACGGCGGAGGATGAGCTTTACGATCTGGAGACGGATCCGGGCGAGATAAACAACCTCGCCTCCGATCCCAGATATGCGGGCGAGCTGGAGCGTCTCCGAGGCCGTCTTGTAGCTTGGATGGAGGAGATCGGCGATCGCATCCTCAACCCATGGATAAGATCACAGCTCCTGGAGGGATTGAAGGTATAGTCATCTCGTGGAGGATGTTGACGGGATAAAGAACAGCGTAGCTTTATCGGGTAAATCGCTTGATTACCCCCCACATAGTATCCCACAGGTTCACCGGTGAGACGGAATAGGCATAATGTGGATCGAAGACATCTGCGTTTTGCTGAACGCCGCCCAGTTTGATCTGATGGACCACCTCTCCTTGAGGCGTCATCAGGTAAAAGTCGAAGAGGTCTTCGCTCTCATTCCTATCCGACGTGAACAGGATAAACCTTCCGTCGGGCGTCCAGCAGGGATTTATGTCGATGCTTCGGCTATTCGTCAAGTTCCTACACTTCCCCGTGTCGGGGTCCACGAGGTAGATGTCCGGGAAATTGCTGAATTTCATCTTAAACCCGCAGGCGAGCCATTCGCCGTCAGGCGACCATGAGATGCCCTCGATGAGGTAGGGAACCACCTCCAGCGGAACCTCTTTCACCCTACCGGTCGGCAGATCCAGGACATAGAGCTTCTTCCAGCCGAAGGCTATCTTTTTGCCGTTCGGAGACCAATCGAGGTAACCCATGTTGCCTTTAACGGCATCCCTTTCCACCAGGAGGTGTTTCTCACCACCCCTCGAAAGATCCATGACGTGGATACCCTCAAGATCGGAGAAGGCTATCTTACTTCCGTCGGGAGACCAAGCCGGCCAAAGCCCGTTCGCTATCAGCTCCCTCTTACCTGTCCTCAGGTCGAGGGTATATATCTCCCTGCTTAGGATCAGCACTCCCCTTATCAGGCTGAAGACGATCCTCCTGCCATCGGGCGACCATCTGGGAGGGAAAAGACGCTTGAGGTTTTCCTCCTTCGTGAGGTTGATCGGACTCCCCTCTCTCAGGTCCCTGAGCAGATATATGTTTTCGTTGGCATTGCTGTCAGCGGATAGGAAGACGATCCGTATATCGGGCAAGCTCAGGGCATAAGCCATGCTGATAGATAGGAGAAACATAGCGGCCAAAAACGGCCCTCTTCCTAAAAAGGATCTGACCATAAATCTCCCCTCCTTTAACCTCCCTTCTCCGTATATTATAAATCAACGCTGGATGTATGAAAAGGGGCCCCCTGCCTTGTAAAGGTCCGCCTGGGATGATAAAATAGATGGGAAGGAAACGACATCGTAAAATGTCATCCGTTCGTAGGTGATTCGGAGGTCCCGCTATGAAGGTGAAAATGAGGGGTATTTTGATCTTATCCGTTGCGGCGTTATCGGTGTTGATCGGAGCTCATTCGGCGTATCCATGTTTTAACCCCACCGATCTCTTTGCCGCCGAGGTCGTCCTCAATAGATCCGGGATGGGCTATGACCTTGCACCGATAAGGAACGCGAGGAACGTTTTCTCCGGCGAAGACGTCCTTGTATATCGATCTCATTTCGAGGGCAGGGTGGCCGTCATCTTGAGGGAGGTTGACGATAGACCGATCATCCCTCTTAAGGGATTGAGCATCAGGATTCAGATACCTACCAGGAATGAGAATGGGGAGCTCGTCGAGGCGGTTGACCTCAAAAGGAAGGAGTTCGACTTCAAGGCGGCGATGAAGCTCGAGCTCAAATGGCTCAGCGCAAACGGCGTTATCAAAGGAGTTACGGACGAAGATGTAAAGGGGATATCTGAGGCGATTAAGGCCGGTACCGCCGGCTGGAACTCGAGGGTTGTGTTCGATGAGGGCAGATGGCAGCCGTATTATGAGACCAAAAATCCGATGTTGCTGCGGGTTAAGGGAGGCGGATGCGGAGGGTTCGCTCTGGAGAGGATGCCTGAGGGGATGATCGCCCTAAACGTCAGTAGCCTTTCACCGAAGGATAAACTCGCCACGACCTGGGGGAGATGCAAGAGGGCATTTTAGAAGATGCGGAAAGTGGAGGGGGAGAAGCTCAAACCCGTCCTCAGCGGCCTGAAAAAGGGGTTGGGGGATAGGCTCGTCGCTGTGGCGCTTTTCGGCTCACGGGCGAGAGGGGATGCTATGCCTCAAAGCGATTGGGATATCTTCGTTCTGGCCGAGGGTTTGCCCGATAAACCGTTCAGACGGCATCTCCTCCTTAAGAGGATGATCCCACCGAGATGGCGGGGCAAGGTCTCTATCATCGCTAAAACCCCTGAGGAGTTCGAGAGATACCTTGCCGGGTTATTTTTGGATATCGCCGTTGATGGCGTCATCCTCTTCGATCCTCAGGGCTATCTGTCTCAAAAGCTCGATCTGATAAGGCGTCTGATCAAGCAAAAGGGGCTTACCAGGGAAAAGCGAGGTCGTGATCTGATCTGGCGGTGGAAGAGGTATCCCGGACCCAATTGGTCAATTGAGTGGAGCGATATAGATGACAAGTCTTAACGACGCCAGATATAGGCTTAAGCTGGCACAGGGATTTCTGGCTGAAGCCCGACAGGATCTGGAGCTTAAGCGATGGCGATCAGCCGTGGATAATGCACAGCTATCGGTTGAAAACTCAGCTAAGGCTGTACTGGTTCTAGCGGGATTCACCGGTAAGACGCACAATACGGGAGATCTGCTGCGCGAAGCTCTGGATCGTGAGGAGTTCACCGAGGAAATCCGGAGAAAGATGGAGCTTCTCGCTCAATACACCGATGAGCTTGGATTCGAGGTGCATGTCAGAACGGACTACGGCGATGAGACCGAAGGGAAAACGCCCTGGGAGCTTTTCGATGAGGATGATGCCCGCGAGGCGGTTGAGATCGCTGAAAGATCATCTCAGATCGCTGAGGCTATCCTGAAATGTTTTATCCCAGACGCTCTTATTTCCCTTGAGTGTAGCGGTTATCCATGAAGAGGAACGAGGAGAAGGGAAATCCGTTGCACGTTCAACGTTTAACGTTGTAACGTTTTCCGCTCCTGGTTCCTCGTTCCTTTTCATCCTGAGAAATAAGCATTTCTGACATCTCAGATCTCTGCTACACTTAACGATAATATGAGCGATCCCAGATGGGGGTGAAGGATGAGATATATCGTATCCGATGAACATAGGGTATATGAGATGTCGCCTTCGAATCCTCCGGCGTTGGAGGTTCCGCCCGGATCGGAGGTGACCTTCATAACCAGGGACTGCTTCGACGGTCAGGTGGATTGGTCCAGGTTTCCTGAATCGCTGGATGAGATCGATAGATCCAAAACCAACCCGGCGACAGGTCCTGTTGCGATCGAAGGCGCCAGGCCGGGCGATACGTTGTGCGTCGAAATCCTCGACGTCAAGGTGGGCGACAGAGGGTTCGCCAACAGAGTGGCCTTCCCGATATCGGATGGCGAGGCGATCCTTCCGGGGGGATTGAGGATGCCGATTAAACCGGTGATCGGTGTGATAGGCGTCGCGCCTGCTGAGGGGAGCTTTAGAAACTCCATGCCGGGAGATCACGGCGGCAATCTGGACACCAAGGAGGTGACGGTAGGCTCGAAGGTGTATCTGCCCGTTCAGGTCGAAGGCGCTCTTTTGGCGATGGGCGATATACATGCCCTTCAGGGGGATGGCGAGGTCTGCGGTCAGGGTATAGAGATCGGTGGGAGGATCACCGTACGGGTGAACCTCGTCCACCCCGATCTGCCGCGCAAACCGATGGTCGAAACCCCCTCTCATATCTGCATTATAACGGCGGCGGAGACGCTTGATCGAGCGGCAGATGATGTCATCTCGCTGAGCCGAAGATGGCTTGCTCAGAGACTGGGCATTTCGGAGAGGGAGGCGTTCGCGTTGCTGAGCACCGTCTGTGATCTGGAGATATCACAGATCGTCAACCCCCTTAAGGCCGTGAAGATGTGTATCCCCAAAGATCTGCTATGATCCTCACCGTCACCTTTAACCCCTGTGTGGATAAGACGGTTAGAAATCGGGATAGAACCTGTCCAACCATTCCTCCCAGTCTTCCTCGCGCAGTGTGTTTTCCACCCTGAAGACATAGAGATAGTTCTGACAGAAGCTCATCAACAGCTCATAGGCCTCATTGACCTTACGCATCATCCGCTCGCACTCTTCGGAGGGACATTTATCCGGGTGGTATCTGAGGGCCATGGTTCTGTAAGCGACCTTGATCTGATCGAGCGTGGCCTTTTCTGGCAGGTTCAAGATCCTTCGAGCATCGTCCAGCATCTGCTGGGTTATCCTGCGATGCAAGTCTTTACCTGGTTCCTCAAACTGTGTCAAACTGACCTATCTGCCGGTTGAGGAACCGCCCTCCTTTCTATCCCATTGCGGCAGATAGACCAGGGCTCCCGGCCGCTCTATGAGCCGAAGCCTACCAACGGATACCGGATAATTGTCCGAGAACGAAAACCGACACTTCACTACCTTGCGGGATGGAACGAAACTCCTAA
>JAGGXZ010000174.1 GCA_021162805.1 Candidatus Poribacteria bacterium | reverse complement strand
CTTGATGCTTTGGGGATGATGAGAGGATAAGAATATTGTAACCTTCAGCCTTGGAGGAAGGTGATATGGGGTTTTGTCGATCTGATAAAAGTGTTACCTTAATTCCTGGGGGATATGAACCATCCCCAGGTTTTTCAAAGATCACATATAATTTTACCACGAGCTTGAGGTTGATTTCAACCTGAGCTACAACAATCGATTTCTTGACGTCTTTAATCTATGGGTGGTATAATCGGTATCGTCTTAAATAACGCGTAGAATTAACCCGGAGGATTCGAGTATGACGAAGCTGGATGAACTTTGTGTGAACACGCTCAGGTTTCTATCCGTTGACGCTGTGGAGAAGGCCAAATCAGGTCATCCCGGCGCGCCTATGGGGGCGGCGCCGACCGCATATGTGATATGGACCAGGTTCCTGAGGCATAATCCGCTTAATCCCCTCTGGCCTGACAGGGATAGGTTTATCCTTTCCATGGGACATGCCTCCATGTTGCTTTACAGCCTCCTTCATCTGACGGGCTACGATATGTCGATTGAGGAGCTCAGGAGCTTCAGACAGTGGGGAAGCCATACGCCGGGCCATCCGGAGTATGATCCGCACCGCGGTGTGGAGACGACGACCGGCCCGCTGGGACAGGGTTTCGGAAACGCCGTGGGGATGGCCATAGCGGAGGCCTTCCTGGCGGCCAGATATAACCGGCCCGGTCATAAGATCGTGGATCACTACACCTATGTGATGGCGAGCGATGGAGATCTGATGGAGGGCGTCTCCGCTGAGGCGGCCTCACTGGCCGGACATCTCGGCCTGGGGAAGCTGATAGTGCTCTATGACAGCAACCGAATCACCATCGAAGGATCGACCGATATAGCGTTCTCCGAGGATGTGGCCAAGAGGTTTGAGGCCTATGGATGGCAGGTGCTGAGGGTGAAGGACGGTAACGATGTGGATGATATCGCCGAAGCCATTCAGATTGCCAGGAAGGATCTGAGCCGGCCATCGCTTATCATCGTCCCAACCCACATCGGCTACGGCAGCCCGAAACAGGACTCCGCAGCAGCCCATGGTGCTCCCCTCGGTCCAGAGGCGGTCGAGGCCGCTAAGGGAAACTTGGGATGGCCCCTTGAGCCGAGCTTCTACATACCCGATGAGGCCTTGAAGCGGTTCCGCCAAGCCGTGACCGAAGGGGAAAGAATGGAATCGGACTGGAGTGAGAGGTTTGAGACCTGGCGACGTGAGTATCCGGATCTGGCGAAAGAGTGGGAGATGGGGCAAGATTGGGAGTTGCCGGAGGGATGGGAGGAGAAGGTGCCGACGTTTCCGACCGAGAAGGAGATCGCCACGCGTAACGCCTCCGGCGAGGTCCTTAACGCCATAGCCTCTCATATACCATACCTCATCGGCGGATCGGCCGATCTGGCACCCTCGACGAAAACCTATCTGAAGGAGTTCACCGATTTCCAAAAGGGAAACCATGAAGGACGTAACCTCCGTTTCGGCGTTCGGGAACACGCCATGGGTGCCATCTTGAACGGGATGATGTTGCATAGAGGGGTCCTAGCCTATGGAGGAACCTTCTTGGTCTTCAGCGATTACATGCGGCCGCCGATTCGGCTGGCGGCGATGATGGGTATACCGGTTAGATACATCTTCACACATGATAGCATCGGCGTGGGCGAGGACGGCCCGACACATCAGCCGGTCGAACAGCTTCCCGCTCTGAGGGCGATACCCAATCTGGTCGTGATCCGGCCGGCCGACGCCAACGAGACAGCACAGGCGTGGATTGCGGCCTTAAAGCGAAAGGACGGCCCGACGGCATTGATACTGACGAGACAGAGCCTACCGGTGCTCGATCCCGACCGTTATCCGATCCGCGAAGGGGTTAAGAGAGGGGCCTACGTGCTTTCCGAATCATCTGGCGGCAAACCCGATCTGATACTTATCGGAACTGGCTCTGAGGTCCATCTGGCCCTGAAGGCTCAGGAGAAGCTCGCCTCTGAGGGCATCAAAGCCAGAGTCGTCAGCATGCCGAGCTGGGAGCTCTTCGAGATGCAGGAGCCGGAATACCGGAGATATGTATTGCCCCCCGATATGCCGCGTCTCGCCATCGAAGCGGCGGTTCCGCTGGGATGGCATAGATGGGTAGGCGACAGGGGCGATGTTATAGGGCTAAACCGATTCGGCGTCTCCGCTCCGGGGAAGGTGGCGCTGGAGAAGTTGGGCTTCAATGTGGATAACGTCCTGGCACATGCCAGGAAGTTGGTAAGATAAAGGATGTGAGGGAATGTTGGCCAAAAGGATAATACCCTGCCTTGACGTAGATGCCGGTAGGGTGGTTAAAGGTGTTAATTTCGTGGGGTTGCGCGACGCCGGCGATCCCGTCGAGATAGCCGCCCTCTACGATGAACAGGGGGCGGACGAACTCGTATTCCTCGACATCACCGCCTCGCATGAGGGCAGGGACATTATGATTGACGTGGTCAGGCGAACTGCCGAGCAGGTCTTCATGCCTTTGACGGTGGGAGGTGGAATACGCACTGCCGAGCATATAAGGAACCTGCTGAAGGCCGGCGCCGATAAGGTCTCCATAAATACCGCCGCCGTTCAGAATCCCGATCTCGTCCGCCAAGGCGCCGAAAGGTTTGGAAGTCAGTGCATCGTGGTGGCGATCGATGCTAAATTGAGGGATGATGGGAGGGGATGGGAGGTCTATACGCACGGCGGCAGACGTCCCGCAGGGCTGGATGCTGTCGAATGGGCACAGAAGGTTGAGGAGCTGGGCGCGGGCGAGATACTGCTGACCAGTATGGATTACGACGGGACAAAGGCGGGGTATGATATCCCCCTGACCAGGGCGGTTTCCGAGGCGGTGAAAATCCCGGTAATAGCCTCCGGCGGGGCGGGCAATCCGGACCATATCTACAGGGCGCTGACGGAGGGAAAGGCCGACGCGGCCTTAGCGGCATCCATCTTTCACTACAGGGAATATACGGTGGTCGAGGTTAAAAGGTATCTGCGCCAAAAAGGCGTCCCCGTTAGACTGGATGAGGAGATGAGGGAATGAAAAGGGCGGCCCTTTTATTATGTCTCTGCCTCCTGGCGATATCGGCCGGTTGCGCCGGATCGAGGATCGAGCCGAAGAGGATAAACTTCGGTCTCTCCTCCTTCTTCCAACCCGAGAAGGTGAATCGGATCGCCATCATGCCGATTAAATCCGATAGGGCCGCCGCCAAGGTGGCGGATAGGGTCAGGGATGAGCTGACCGTTCAGATACTGAAGCTCGACAGGTTCGAGGTGGTCGATAGATACAAGGTGGATCAACTGCTCGAGGAGGAGGGGGTCGAATCGGCGGAACTGACCGACGAGCTGGCCAAAAAGCTGGGCTCCAAGCTGAAGGCCGACGCCGTCATAGTCGGTGAGATAACGGACTACCGTCCCGCGACCGCAAATCCCATCCCAGTTCCATTCCTTAAGAACCTGTTCTCACATCCTCCGGCCATAGGCTTATATCTGAGGATGGTATCGGTGGAGAGCGGAATGACCATCTGGAGTCTCAGCGACCGGTTCGACGGTGGCGATAAATCGCTTCAGGCCCTCGCCGGAAACGACGGGGAGAAACTCGGGGATCTGAGTTTCCTAATAACCTTCGCCTGCTCTCAGATAGCAGGGACTATGAACTTCTGAGGTGTACGGATGGATGAAAGGGCTTTAAAACTACACATGGATGCTCTGGTCTGTGATTGTCACTCCGATTCCCTACTCAGGGCGCTTAAAGGCGAGAATCTGAACCTGAGATCAAATCGCGGACATCTGGACTTCCCGAGGATGCGTGAGGGAGGAATTGATCTTGAGGTCTTCGCGTGCTGGGTTGATCCGAAGATACCGCGTGGCGAGTATATAAAAAGAGCTTTAAGCATAATGGACGCCTTTTTCAGGCAGATCGAGGCCTCCTCCGGGGAGGTGATTCATGCATGCACGGCAGATGAGATCACCGAGGCGAAATCACAGGGCAAATTGGCTGCCGTGCTCGCCGTCGAGGGCGGTCACGCCATAGATAACAGCATCGAGGTGCTGAGGATATATCGTAGGCTGGGCGTCAGGATCATGACCTTAACCTGGAACAACAGCAACGACTGGGCTGATTCGGCCGTCAATCCTAAATTGGAGGGTGGGTTAACCGATTTCGGAAAGGAGATCGTCAGGGAGATGAACCGGATCGGAATGATCGTGGATATCTCACATGTCTCGGATAAGACCTTCTGGGACGCCCTCGAGATAAGCGACGATCCGATAATCGCCTCTCACTCCTCCGCGAGGGCTCTCTGTGACCACCCGCGGAATATGTCCGATGAGATGATAAAGGCTCTCGCTCAAAAGGGCGGGGTGGTTTTCGTCAATTTCTATCCCAGATATCTGATGAAACATATCGAAGGGGCCGATCCTCCGCGGGTGACCGTCGAGAGAATCGTTGAGCATATCCAGTATATGGTCGATCTGGTAGGCGCCGATTACGTCGGACTCGGTTCGGATTTCGACGGTTTGCCTAACCTGCCGGAAGGTATCGAGGACTGTACGAAAATGCCCAAGATAACGGAACTCCTCTTCGAGAGAGGGTTCTCCGAGGAGGAGATCCGAAAGATACTGGGTGAAAACTTCCTTCGTATCTTCAGGGAGGTCTGTGATTAATGCCGTACGGCAGGGGGATATTTTGTGATATCGAGCCTCGCCGCGATGCCGATCTATCCCCTGCTCGTGGGGAGGATTCTCCGTCCATATATTGATCTCTCCCTCGAATTGAGATATAACATATCTGCCCATTGCATTCGGAGGAGGTCAAAGACGGAGATGACTTACAGGCGATCACGATCATCCCCTTCTGCGAGTCGCTCATCATGGAGGGGGATCACGCGGGAATAAGCGAGACCTCCTTCATGCTCTATCTGGATAAGGAGATGGTCGACATGGAGGCCATCGGCGAGGAGAATTATCGGGATCACGGCTGGAGTGAGGGAAATGCTCCGGAGAAGGCGACCGCAGCCAAAGGTGAAAGGGATGTGGAGAGGATCATAACCTATCTGAAGGGTGAGATCGAGAAAGCCCTGGGAATTAGTATCATCGACTGAAGGGATGAGGAGGTGAGGGATGGTAACGGTCTTCAACTCATGGGAGGAGGTGGCCGAAGCAGATGTGGAGATCGCCATCCTCCCGATCGGATCCATAGAACAACACGGCAGGCATCTGCCCCTGGGAACGGATTGGCTGATAGCCGATCGATGGGCTAAAGAGCTGGGTGAAAGGCTTAACGCCTATGTCCTGCCCGCTCTTCCCTACGGCAACTCGCAGGAACACATGGGCTTTCCTGGAACGATCACCCTCCGTCCTCAGACGTTGGCGCTCGTGATCGAGGACATAATCCTGTCGCTTCGACACCACGGGATAAAGAAGGTCGTCGTGTTAAGCGCACATGGAGGTAATTGGGTCATCAAACCCACTATACGCGATCTGAACTTCAGGTATTCGGATATGACCATAATCTGGGCCGATGGAGCTCTGCCGGGCGAGAGGGAACGGATACCGGAGGATATACACTCGGGGAGGGGTGAGACCTCGACGATGCTGTACTTCCACCCGGAGCTTGTGAAGATGGAGAGGGCGGAGGACTTCACACCTGATGTGGGCCAGGAGTATAACGACTACGTCGGCTTCGATCGGACGACGAGATGTGGCGTTTGGGGCAAACCCTCAGAGGCCTCTGAGGAGATAGGACAGGAAAACATGGAGGCCAGGGTGGAGCGACAGGTGAGGTACATTAAGGCCACCTTCGAGAAGCTGGAAAGGTTGAAATGATCAGGGGAATCTGATCTCCCCTATCCTTCGTCGATGTGATGTATCGCCTCGGCGAATTCGGACAGCAAGCCCGGGTCGAATTTCCCCTCGAAGACGTTCCCCGTTACGATGAAATCGGCTCCCGATTCGACCTTCTCCCTGGCAACATCGGGCGATCTGATTCCTCCCCCGACGATGACGGGGATGGACACCCAGCTTTTCACGCCACAGATCATCTCGTTCGGGACGGGCTCCCTTGCACCGCTTCCGGCTTCAAGGTAGATGCACTTCATCCCCAGAAGCTCCCCGGCTAAGGCGTGGGCACAGGCGATATCGATTTTATCCCGGGGTATCGGTCTCGTGCCGCTCATGAACTCGACCGAGGTGTAACTGCCGCCCTCTATAAGCATATATCCGGTCGATATGGCCTCAAGTCCATACCTTCTTATAAGCGGCGCGGCTTTAACCTGCTCGCCTATGAGAAATTGGGGGTTTCTGCCGCTTATGAGGCTTAGAAAGAGCACGGCATCCGCTAGAGGTGAGAGATGATGTGACGCGCCGGGAAAGAGGATGACCGGAAGGTGGGATACGGCCTTTATCCTCCCGATCACCCCATCCACGGAACCGTCCGTGAGGATGCTCGTGCCCACGAGGAAGGCGTCCACGCCCGAACTCGCCGCGACCTCGGCGATGCGGTCGATCTCCCGCATCTCAGCCCTATCGGGATCTATCAGCAGGAGGTATCCCGCCCCGAATCTACCCTTTACATCTATCAGATGACTGAAGACCTTTGACTTCATCCTTCCCTCTATTTGGAAAACCCTTTCCTCGCCGATGAGGTGTTGCCCGCTATATCGGAGACCCTGACGGAGATCGTATGTGCTCCGGCGGCAAGACCTTTGAGGTCGATCTTGAACGATTCCTTCTTGGAGTCGAAGAGACCATCATCGGGGAAGAGAACCATCCAATCCTGGTTGTCCAACGAATAAGAGGCCGAGCTGAGAAGCGATGTCGGATCGCTTGCCGAAAACGTCACCGTAACCTGATCTCCGGTGACCGCCGCGGATATATCGGATATCGACGGTTGGCTGTTATCGACGAGGAACGGATCGCTGATCTTCTCCGCCACCTTGCTCATGTCGGACGGATTGGAGGGCAGGTCGCTCGCCACCACCTTGACGTGATACCAGCCGTCGGGCAGGGTGGATGAATCGAACTGATAGGAGCTCTTTCGGAGCTTCTCCTTGAGGAGCCTCCAGTTCCCCTCATCCACCCCCTTCAGATATACGGAGAAGATAAGTTTATCCCCATTCGGATCTCGCACCTGCCATTTGATCGTCTTGATCTTACCACCGCCCTTGGCGCCACCGGGGGGGGAGGGACCTCTCTGAGGCGGTCCGAGCTCCCTTCTGGGTTCTCCTTGCTTCGAATCGTCCCCGTCCACGGATATCTTGACGATCTCAGGCGGCACGTTCCCCTGCAGGTATGTCACCCAGACCGATTTCAGCCTCGGCGTTTGAGAGGGATCTGAGGTCTGCAGCTTGGCCCTCCACTGGATGAACCGTGAGGATGGGCTCTTTATAGGGGTGCCGTCGGAGGCCGTATAATCCTCGGACCAGTCGCTCCAGGTGTTATCGGGCTTAGAGGTGTTCCCCGATCTGGTAGCCAAGAGGACGCTCGTCCCCTGAGGCGTGTCGGCCTCCCAGAGTATGTTTCCCCACCTCGAGACGATCGAGGCGTCGAAAACCTTCGAGGTTATCTCCCCCTCTTTCGATCGATCCGGCGAGAGGCTATAAAGCACGCCGCCGTTTCCCGTGCCCAGATACAGGGATTTCTTGGATCGATATATGCTCAGAACCTGGGACGCCTCACATTTCGCCAGCATCGAGAACTGACCGTCCGGCGTGAGGGAGTAGAGCTTGCCCGAATCACCCGTCCCCACGAGCAACCTTCCTTCGGGATCGAAAGAGAGGGAGAGGATGAGCGGATCAGGTGAGGTCCAGATCTTCCGCACCACTCCGTCGGATGAGATCAAATAGATCGAGGATTTCCTCTGCTCCTGTTCCCCCCCTCCAGGTCCGCTCGGTTGGGGCGGGGCGCCCGTCGTAGCAGCAGCGTAGATATTTCCCTTCTCGTCTATGGCCAGGGTATGGATCTCCTTTTCCTGAGCGTCATATACCACCGACACCTTGCCCGTCTGAAGCGATATTGCGTAGATAATCCCGTTTTTATCGCCTCCGGCATAGAGGGTATCGCCGCGCAGATACAGGCACGTGATGTTCGTCTCCTCCGAGTCGAAGAGCACCTCTCCAGCACCTTCAGGCGTGATCTTGAAGATCTTGCCGTTGGGGCCCGTTGCGGCATAGATGTTCCCTGCGTCGTCGATTGCCAGATCCCAGACATACTTCTCGCCTGAGCTGAAGAAGGTGGAGGGAACCTTATCGGGGGTTATCTTGAAGATCAGCCCATCAGGCGCCGTCCCTGCGTAGATGTTGCCCGATTTGTCGATGAGCAGGGACTGCGCGTTCACCTCAGGTGAGTCGAAGAAGATCTCGGCCTTCCCGTCAGGCGAGATCCTGTATACCCTGCCTTCCTTTCCCGTTCCCACGTACAGGTTCTCCTGGGCGTCCTCCGCAAGATCCCAGATGAAGTCCTCCTTTACATCGCTTATTTTATCCAACTTGAACGAGAGGGTCACCTCGCCCTTATTGGATATCGAGACGTTTTTGGCCTCCCCGGCGGAGAAATCCTTATAGCTCCTCTGCATCCATATCTTCGTCTGTGTCGCCCAAGCCTGTAGGACGACGGGGAAGATCAATAGGAAAACCATCGGATAGATCGTAAGCCTTCTCATGATTGCCTCCTTTCGCTCATCTTGCCCTCCGGCTCACTGTGAACCGGAGTATCTTGCTTCCGGACAGGACGAAATCGGTAGGGATCACCTCTCTCAGGAGGGTCGTTCCCTTGGTCATGCTGACCTCGCCGGTTTGCTGTGAGGAGTTCATCACATAGAACATCGAGATAGGCAGATCGGGCAGCTCCTCACCGGAGATGGTGAGGCCGGGCCTCGGCACGAACAGCTCCACCACGAGATGATCGTTCTTCTCGCCTCTCTGTATGATCTGCATAAGCTGCTGTATGTTCTTGGGCACATATTTCTGAGGCGCCCGGCTTTTATCCCAGGAGAGGATCGCCGACGCGCTCCCGATGATCATCATCACGGGTCCTTCCGGGATATCCTTTGGAAGCTGAATTTCGAGCGTTTCCCTTATGGGATTCTCCAGATATGGCCTGATGGAGAGGGTTAATCTGACCTTTTCCCCGGGCTTATAAATCCTTTTATCTATCCTTGCCTCCTCTATCAGGGCGGTGTTCCTTTTATCCTCTATCTTGATCTCCAGCTCCACCTTTTCGATTTCAAGCTCCTGGAAGCTGTTTCTCATCAGCGTGGAAACGGGATACAGTAGACTGGCCGCTGCCAGCCCGGGAGAGGCCTCGCCTGAGAAGACATCCTCCTTCACTATAGCCGGATATTCTTTGGGTTGGATGAGGGATCTGACCTTAACGGTATATTTTCCCGTCTCCTTCTCGGCGGCATCTATGGTGCTCCACACAACCGATGTGATGAAGGAAGGGGTGAGAAGCTTGTGTCTGGCCACTTCGTAGTTGTATTCCTCAACTTTGTTCCGGGAGGTGGTCACATGGACTTTTACCGGTATGTAGCCGGGCACCTTGCCGATAACCCCGGCGCATGCGAACTCCCTATCCTGTTTCATCGCCCCGAACGGTTTGGTCGCCCCCGCCAGTTTAAACCCCACATAGAAGCTCGGGATGATACAATGGACGTATCCGCCGGAGAGGGGCAGGTTCACATCGCCTTCGCCGAAATCGGGATGGCCGAATATGAGGATCTTATCCCCGTCACGGTATGTGACCGTGCCGTAACCGAAGGCGGTCAGATCGCCTCTGACGAACTCCGTCCCCACCACGGCGCCTGGCTGTATCGGAGGGGATAGATCGGGGTATTCCCCTCCTCCGCCCTCCACCAGCATGATGTTGTAACCTGAGAGCATTGCCTTGAGGGCTTTTGTGGCTCCTTCGGAGAATCCGGATATGGCGATCGGCATTTTGACAGGTTTGAGCTCGCCGGGAGATCGGATCGGCTCATCTATGGATCGATTCGCCTTCTCATTTATCCTGGCCAGCATCTCCTCGGCGCTGAAGAAGGGTAGGAGCCCGATCCCGCCCGGTGCCTTCGGCTTCGGACGTTCCATATAGTCGAAGACCTTAAGCATCGACTCTATCGGCGTTATGCCCATTATGGGTTCCTTGGAATAGTAATAAGCATAGGCGATTGCACCTATCAATCTGCCGTCGATATACACAGGACTTCCGCTCATCCCGCTCACAACTCCTATCCTCTTAAACGTATCGTCGGTTCCGATCGCCCTTATGAGGTTGCTTTTCGGAAAGGCATTTTTCTGAACGCTGAGTATTCTCAGCTTCAACCTCTCGATCTTCGTCCCCTGCAATACCGTCAGCGCTTCCCCTTTCATCCCGGGTCGTATCTCATCCGTTGACATGAACTTGCTGGAATCCCATTTAAAGCCCATAAGCAGCGGCGTCAGGATAACAAGTGCCATGATAATCGGCATTTGATGCCACCCTCTCATCCGCAAGGCTCACCTCTTATGGCCGATGACCATCGCCGGACGATGATCACCAGATTTTTCAACTTGGCTTAATGATATCAGAGCCCATATCCTATGTCAAGTCTTGAGATCTGAGGGTCGAACGCCCTTTCGGTGTTTCCCGAAGCCGAAGAAGGTGGGATTGTATTCCCCCACGAAATCGACGTCGCTCTTCGGTGGTATCCGATCCTCCATCCCCACGCACCAATAACAGGCGTTCACGATCAGACGACGAAGGCCCTCGTTCAGCAGATCCACGGAGGCGCCCATGGTGGTGCAGAAGACACGGGACACCTTGCCGAGCTCCCCGGTGTATGTCTTGATCCACGCCAACGGCATCAGCGGTTTATCCGGATTGGGTTTATCAGCAGGGCTCATCCCCAAAAGCACCTGTCCCCATACCAGCACCTTAGCGTCGCCAGTCAGGTCCCTGACCGTGTAGACGTCCGTCGGGCCCCAAATATCCTTGACGCCCCTCAGGATCGGATGATCCTTCATCTCGTCGTTGATGATTCCGCGTGTGCTCTCCCTGCCGTGATGGCCATGATGGCTGACCCATGTCTCCCCTAGAACCTGCCTGCCGAATCCACCCTCAAACCCTTTCACCTTGCTGTCGAAGCTGTATTTGGCATAGGGACTGCTCTTGTTCCTGGTGTATCTGAAGGCGTGAGTCGCTGTCCTCAATCCCACGACGGGACCGCCGGAGTTTATATAATCCACAATGTATCTCATCTGCTCATCCGGAAGCTCGCGGAACCGCGTGAAGATCACCATCAGATCGGCGGTCTCGAGGTTATGCAGCCCCGGGATGTTGGTCTGTATCTGAGGGTTGATCTCCCCGGTTTGCGGATCTACGGCGAAGAGCACGGTGCATTTGAATCCATGATGTACGGCCAAGATCTTTCCCAACATCGGCAGGGCCTCCTCAGACCTATACTCCTCATCGCCGCTTATAAGAACGATATGCTTGCCCTCGCCGGGCCCATCTCTACCCTCGTAGAGGACCCAAGGTTCCCCTCTATCGCCCATGATTTCCTCCCTTCACAGATGATACATGTGACCCTTAAGGATATCAGAGATCAGGAAAGTCTGTCAAGAAACCGACTCGACACGGGAAGGCTTCCTCATCGAGCCGACAAGCGGAAACACGGGGATAGTGCTTGCCATGGTGGCCGCCGTGAGGAGTTCCGATGCATGAGGATTTGAAACTCATTTCACATAGGGGGAAATCGAGTCAAAAGTCGTAGGAGTAATACAGTGCTATCCCTTTCTCCTTCGCATACTCCTCAACATCATACTCGGAGATCATATGCGTCACCAAAACCAAAAACAGATCCCCCAGGACATCCCTGAGGCGATTTACCTTCCTCCTCAGAAAACGATCCACATCTCTCTTTGAAAGCTGTGCCTTCCCCTCGCCGAGTATCGTAACTTCCCTGCCATCCTTGACCGCTTTGCCTATGATGTTGACCTCTATAGCCTTACCCTCCTTATCCCTGACATATGCCCTTTTGAGCCTTTCCCTGAGTTCAAGGCCGTAATCCCTTTTGAGTAGATCAGGGAGAGCCTTGAAGGCCTCGTTTTCCAGGGTATATCCCACAGTTATGGTTAATCCTCCGAGTTGTCTTCTTGTCTCCCTGTGCTCCTGAGCCAGCTTTCTCAGCTCCTCCTCAGTACGTATCTGTGCCTCGGCCAGCTCGTTCAGCCTCTCCTCGGTTCGCTTCTGTGCCTCGGCCAGTTCATCTACACGTTTGGTCAGCTCACCCAGTCTTCTCTCACTCTGCTTCTGCGCCTCGGCCAGCTCGGCCACTATCCCCTTCAGCTCCGCAAAATCGCTGGCTTTCACAAGCCGATCGAAGGCGTACCTGAACATATCGGTCAGAACCTCAACCTGGTCGGGAGTAAAAACCTTTCTGAGTCTCTCATTGATCTCATCGAGAGCCACAGCCATTGTCCTCGTCCCTCCAAGCTTAGGAAATACCTTATTCATAGTATAGCAGATGGGGATAATTCAGGTCAATGTTATGTAAGGACAATCAGGGTTTTTTCAATGATTAGGGTTCCACTTCCCCACTATGCAGGTGGGATGGGCGACCGGAAGAGGGTTCTGCTGAAAAGCGTTGAATGCCTGATGGACGGTTCATCAGAATATCCAAAACACGTACATCCTTCTCTGAAGTATAACGCTCAGGGCGCTCCAAAAACCACCTACGGCGTATTCGCCCAGGATAAGCCCCAGGAAGAACGGAGAGGCCCTTCTGAGAGCACCCAATCCCCCGTACCTCAATATGCACCACTTCAGAACCGAGCCTATCACGAGGGTGAACCAGATGTAGTCCACGCCGAAGTTCATCGAAAGGGCGTATCCCACAGGGTGAAACGGCCACCAGAGAAACCTCATCCTCATCGCCGTCAAGAACAGGGTGAAAGCCGCGCCGAGGAATATGAAACCTATAGCGCCGGGGTCGGGTTCCTTCAGGAAGCTGAGCCTCCATGTGAGCATCCTCATGCTCTCCCACGAGAACCCCGATCCCGGCGCCCCGGGCACCCTGTAGGTTATATGCAGGTCAGCCCAGAAGGCGGAGATCACCCCTAAGATCGTCCCCATGATCACGGCATATACGACCGTCTTAGGACTGATACCTATCCTCTGCGCGATCTTGAAGCCCTCAAGCTGCTGAGGCATGGCGTGGCTCCGATAGGTCCTGTTGAAGAACCAGAAGTAATGGGTGATCATCAACAGATTTCCCACGCCGAGCCTCCTTGAGCCGAACATATCCACCATCATCTGTCCGGCGTTCATGCCCGTAAGCTCATGCGTGGGTGGGCCGAGCTCCGCCCTCATCCTCGTTATGACGATCGATATGGCGAAATACAGAGCGAAGAAGATCAAAATGACCCAGAGATCCATACCCGCTCTGAGACAGAAGAAGATCAGGAAGGCTAATCCACCGATCAACCCAGCCACGGCGAACCTGTACTCGGCATCTCTCATCGAGAAAACCCGCCCCAGATGCCTCCTGGCCAGGTATATCGCAAATCCGAAAAGCACCATGAAGGCTCCGGCGGATTGTTCCGAGAGATATGGAAACCTCGCCACCTCCGTGATCCCTAGGAAACCTCCCAGCGTCGGCGGACCGATGGCCGCCGAAAGCACAAGCTCCATCTTCCTGAAGAGATAGAAGAACCACGTGGAAAAGGCCAGATCAAGTGGCATGAAAAAGGATAAACCGATGGAGAACGGATAAAAGGAGAGAGGTGTCCAACCGATGGCGCTCCAGGGTTTCTCCGTGAAGTATCTTCCTATATCGTGAAGTTTGACGGGGATCATGGGGATAGAGGGGATGAGATAGGCTATCCCGTTCAGCAGGTCTATGAAGGCGGCGATGGAGAAACCCAACCATAACATCCTATTCCTGAAGATCCTCGACCTCCTCGCCTGGATCACGGCGAGCGGGAGCTGGATTATGGGGTATGAGAGTTTCTCCCTCTCCGTCCATTGCCTCCTGAAGATCGAGTTCAAACAGAGCATCACACAGAAGAGAGCGATAATGAAGAGCGACCACCAGATCACAGGGGAAAGCCATGCTCTGAGATGCTCGGCGGTGTATAGCGTGGAGCCGCCTTCATAATACCCGACGAGCGGTTTGGAATCGGTTACGGCGAGCCATCTGGGGATGTAATCGTAGAAGAGTTCCTTCCATTCGTTCTCCGGCGTGGCGTACCAGGAGATGTGGGGAATCGTAGGAACCAGTATCTGCATGAGATCGTGTGAGGCCGCCGAGGAGGCCATCACAACCGAGACGTAGATGAAAAGCAATTCACCTTCAGAGAGGCGAAAGACTTTCAAACGTCCCAGCAGAAGCCCAAGGGCGGAGACCACAAGAAGGGAGAAGACGGCGTTCTGAAAGAGCGAGATGCAGGTGGGGTGGCCCGAATACCAGATTATCTCCACCTGTATGATCCAATAACAGTTGAAGGGAATGAGGATAAGGGAGATGAGAAGGGACTTGAAGGTGAGCGACTTTGATTTAGAAGACATAACAAACCCGCTCGGAGATAAGAGACGCTCAGGTGAGCGCCTCTCAAAATGGGGTTTCACCTGATCTTCACATCAGCCCATCGCAAGGCGAGTTTTTCTTTAGGTTCAACGGGAGCGAGCTGGGGAAATTCATCCGGCGACGCAGCCAACATTATGGCATCGTAATAATCGCCGTCTCCGCCGTCGGAGAAGGGTGTAAGCGCCATGCCGGTCATAGTGAAGGCGCCGAAATCGGCGAATAGATCCCTCTCGACCACCTCCCAATCCTCGGGTATCTTATCCGAGACGCATATCCCGCTCCATCCTGTGACGTTCTTTCCGGCGATGTATCGTCTTGTGCCGGGGGCAGGCGGTTTAATACACGGCTGTGTGACAGCACCCCATGCGCCGTTGTCGGGGAACTGGATCATCACACCGGTTCCGCCCTTGGCCTTCCAGGCGAAGCGGATATATCTGTACTCGCCCGATTTGGTCGGTTTTTCGACGATCTTGAAGGACCAACCCTTCATCTGATTGTTGTAGGACTGGGCAGGGGTGACGAAGACCGAGACCTTGCCGCTGAAGGCGTCATCTGAGGTCACCGTCACCTTGCTGCCAGCGTCGTGGCTGGTGAAGAGGCCGGGGAAATCTCCCGCGCCGGCCTCGTCCTTGGCGTTCTCATCGAATAACACCAATAGGTTTCCCCACGCGAGACCGGCCACGGCCAGCAGAGCGACGGCTAGAAACAGATAGAGCTTCATGTTCATTTACCTCCTTAAGTTGTATTTGATATAGCCCCACGCGGTGGTCAGTTTAGAATTTGGATCTACCGAGAGTATCACCCCCTTCATGTCCTGTTTGATCTCATCCTCACCCAGGCATCTATCGTAAATCGCAACCTCGTCGATTATGGCGTTCGTTCCCCATGTTCCGGGGGCCTCTCCCGTGCCGACCAAAACGGGCTTCGCCTTAGGTAGGGGCTTTACGTTTTCAGCCTGTTCTCCTATCTGTTTGCCGTTGACGTAGATCCTAGCGGTGCTGCCGTCATACGTCATGGCGTAGTGATACCAGGTCTTCTCCTTAAACGTGAAATCCGTTATCTTTCTATCCACGTGATGGCCGCAATTGAAGAAGGGATGGTAGCTCGGATCGACCATTATCCGATAGGAACAGCAGAACTCCCCCGGACATCTGGTAGCTATCGAAACTATGCCATCATACTGCTGATGTGAAAGGAGATAGAACCAAGCTTCTATGGTGATCTCGTTGGTCTTACCGACGGAATCTATCACGGGAGCATCCACCACTACGCAATCGAGGCCGGTGCCGCTGAACTCCAGCGCTTTTCCTATTTTACCGTCCACCCATTTCGCGCCGTTGAACTCCCCTTCCCATCCGTGTCCCGATTGATCATGGACCTTATTGCCGCTCCCCTCCTCGAAGGGCAGATACAAGACCAGCCCTTCCTTCTTTTGAGAGTATCCCATAGCTGTGAAGAGCCCGAATATCAGGGCTGCTATCATACCAGTTATTATCGTTATTTTCATCTCTCATACCCTCCTTAACTCGGAATTTCTCAGGAGTTAGAGATGGTTTCTGCCGATGTTAAGGGCGCGAGACCTCGCACCCTATGGCATCTCCGGAGATTAGATCTTCCGCTTTGTTGTTCAAGGAGACTTGAGTTTCGCCCAAGTTGTGGCCAGTTTCTCCTGGGGTTGGACCGGCCTTATACCGGTCAATAGCTTTTTCAACTCAGTTTCGCTCCAGGCCAGGTATATCGAATCGTACAGCCCGACGTTGTCGAAAGGGGTCAGTGCTATCCCGGTCATTGTGAACGACCCGAAATCGGCGAACAGATCCCTTACCACCACCTCCCAATCCTCCGGTATCTTATCCGAGAGGCATATCCCGCTCCATCCGGTCATATTCTGTCCATCGATGTATCGTCTTGTGCCGGGGGCAGGCGGTTTAACACACGGTTGTGTGACAGCACCCCATGCGCCGTTGTCGGGGAACTGGATCATAATCCCTTTCCCGCCGATCTTCTTCCAGGCGAACATAATCCATCGAGCCTCGTCCTCCTTGGAGGGGTTTTCCACGATCTTGTAATTCCAGTCCGGTATGTTGGGGTTATATCTCTGGACGTTGTTCGCCGCCGAACCCTGAGGTGCGCTGACCTTGATGGCGATCTCGCCATAGAATACATCTTTTTTCTCGTTTTCGATGTTTGTCGCCGTATCCTGCCTTGAGAGCTGACTTATGAAGGAATCATCGTCCTCGAAGAGGGTTATCACCTTACCCTCAACCCCGATGGAGGCTCCCAGAAAAAACACCAGGATTGAAAGGGGAAAGAGCAAGGATTTCATCTCACCATCACCTCCGTCGGATATTCACTCTAAACTATAGCACGTCCTCGGGGGAAAATCAAGCGTGCGCTATCGTTCATGTATAATGTTACCGAAATCGGATGTAGGCTCAAAAGATAATGTTTCCGAAAGGGAGAGGAGAGATGGAGGGGAAGATG
>JAGGXZ010000173.1 GCA_021162805.1 Candidatus Poribacteria bacterium | reverse complement strand
GCCATCTTCCACCTCCATGGAAAGTTTGGCTATATTTTCCCACAGAAACCGTTTGATGGCAACTCTCATCTCTCGAAAACCCAAAAAGTGCAAAAGTATAGTTCCCACTAAGCCGAGGGATTTCGCCAAGGTGGTAAAATCACCCGTCGAGGTCCTGCTCGGAACCTTTATGATCATCATAGCGGCTCCGGTGATAGCAAAGCCGATAATGACCACGATTTTGAAGGGTTATCCGCAACTTGGAGTGGGCTTAGTGCTCGCCGGATCAGTCCCTCCGGGAGGGATGATAGCCGCTTGGACGGGGTTACTCGAGGGCGATATCCCCCTTGCTTTGACGCTCCAAGCGATCACCCTGATTCTGGGAATAATAGAGATCCCTTACATGCTGAAGTGGCTTGCGGGGGAAGTGGTCTCCATTCCGGTAAGGCTTATGGTGCAGAACCTGGTTATCATCGTTATCCTTCCACTCGCTTTGGGTTTCCTCACCAGATACGCTTATTTCGGGAGGATGAGCGGTGAGAGGGAACAAGCGATAAAGCCGATCTTCCCAATCATCTCCGGTATGGCCGCTCTGATGGTAGTGTTCGTGGCCACCTCACTCAAGGCAGATGTCATTCTTAAGAAACCCCAGGTCATCGGTTGGGCTTTACTGTCAGCCTTCACCTTCTACATTGTGACCTTTCTGCTCTCCACTTATATCTGCAGGCTCTTCAAGCTGAACTATGCAAGGTCCATTCCTATCATTTACGGGACGGCCACGAAAAACCTCTCCATTGCTATTGCGCTTGCTTTAGCTACCTTCGGAAGGAGCGCGGTGGTTCTCGGGGTCATCGGCTGTTTCATGATTCAGATGCCTATGGCAAGCGTCTTTTACTACTGGGTTCCGAAGATGCTGGGAAGGAGGAAAGGAAATGATAAGGCGTAAACCGTAGGCTTTAATCACAGAAAAATCGGCTTGACAGGGATTTATAAATATGATAAAATTCACATATGTAAATATGCATCTGGAAGGATTCCTTAATAAGGGGAAAGAGATGAGAGCCAAAACGGCGGTGGAAGTTTGGAACGCTATAGTATCCGGATATGATTCCGCCGCCTTCACGTTTGAACCCTTCGCAGATTGGATCTGTTGATACTATTCCATCGGTGAGGGCGAGCAGGTGCTGGATGTGGGCTGTGGCACGGGGATCAGCACCTTAGTTGCCGCACGATTCGCAGGTTCTAGCGGGAGTGTGATCGGGATTGATCCAGCCGATCAAATGGTCGAACTGGCCAAACGCAAATTGGGAAACTTAAACTCGCCTGATAATATCCGATTTGCGTTGGCGAAGGCGGAGGAACTGCCGTTTCCCGATGGCTGTTTCGATGTGGTCATCTGTAATTTCGGCCCTCATCTCTTCGAAGATCAGGTTAGGGGAGTAATGGAGATGAAACGGGTCTTAAAGCCGGGCGGCCGTATCGGTTGGACGCCCCCTGGTCCCTATCACGTTCAAGAGCTCCTGGACGTTTTCACCGAGGTTTTAAAGGATAAAGGGCTGTTCGATGAATTCACCATAGGGAGACCGCTGAAGCCTAAGCTCCCCAGAGAGGAGATCGAAGTTCAGAGATGTAAGCCCCTTTTCTCCGATGAGAGATATGCGAATAACAGAGATAAACTCTTGAAAATGATAGAAGAGGCGGGTTTCATCCTTGGAACCCGCCATACAAATTAACACGATGATGAAGGAGGATAAGTAAGATGAACGGCAAGCCCAGATTCGTCATGTGCATCTGCACGGGGGAATGTCCCGGATTCGCTCAACTTGACCTATGGAAACTGATAAATCGCGTCCGGCAGGAGCTTGAGGTCGAATACGCCATCGTTCACCCCCAACTCTGTGTGGATGATGGAGACGCCTTCTGGCGGGATTACATCAAGCCGGATGTCAAATACGTCGTAGGGGCATGTGACCCGAAGATGCAGAGGAAGATGTTCAAGGACGCCTTCGCCGAGGTAGGGGGCGATTTTGATAGACAGGTGACCGCCTTGGACCTGCGCAACATGGATACGGACGAAGCCTTCAGCAAGGTGGCTGAGGCGGTTGAGGGGATGAAGGGGTGACAGGATGTCCGAGGAGAAACTGTATGCTGGCATCCCCAGACGGGAGATACCCTGGTATCCGAGAATCAACTACGAGCTCTGCATAGGATGTGGCCAGTGTTACAACTTCTGCCCCCACGGTGTCTATGAATGGGATGAGGAAAAGGATCGTCCCGTCGTCGTCAACCCCTATGAGTGCGTCATCGGATGCGTAGCTTGCGGTAAGATCTGCGATCAAGACGCCATCTCCTTCCCGAAGAAGGAGGAGATAAACGATCTTATAAAGCGGCTCAGGGAGAAATACGCACATGAGAAAGGTGGTAGTGGTCCTGGAGGATGAGAAACTCCTGGAGCTCAAGAGAATCCTCTAAATTTCTTATGCACCCCATATGATCGTTCAGATTTGACTCTGAGGCATGGGATATGATAGAATCCTCACTGAAGCTCAACGGCTTAATCCAAAGGAGCCCCTCAGCAGTTGACCGAAAGTGTGTCAAAGAAGGAACGAGGAACTAGGAGCGAGGAACGAGGATTTTTATCTCCTCGTTCCCGGTTCCTTTCTCCTCGTTCCTCCTCTGCACACAGGGCTTCAAGGCTAAGGCGGGTGTTAAGCCGCCTGCTGACGGT
>JAGGXZ010000172.1 GCA_021162805.1 Candidatus Poribacteria bacterium | reverse complement strand
GAGAAGAAGGGAGATTAAGGAAAGGGAGGTGATTCAGGTAGAAGGATAGGGATGAGAAGATGACAAGATTTGATTCTTCTTCGGCCTTTGGGGCGGAAGGGTGGATTGTATCCTTATCAAATCATTGAAAAGCCCTCCCAGACACCCGTCGAGCTTGACATCCATATGGGGTTATTGTATCCTAATATATCGTTGATCCTCCTTTGGAGGTTCGCTTGTGGAAGCTATATTCAAATTTCGTAAAGGAGTTCATCTCCCCTACAGCAAAGTCACCGCCTCCCACAAAATAGAAAGATCAAAAATACCTGAAACGGCGGTAATTCCCCTACAACAGCATATCGGCGCCCCCGCTCAACCCATTGTCTCCGCCAAGGATACTGTATCGGTCGGACAGTTGATAGGCCAAAGCTCCGCCTTCGTGAGCGCCAACGTCCATTCAAGCGTCACAGGTGTCGTGAGGAGAATTGCCCCTATGCCTTCCCCTTCCGGAAGAAGTGTGCTGTCGGTGGTGATCGAGACGACGGAGGAGCCGGCGGAGAGCTACGAGCGGATAAGAGAGGTGGATGACTTAAGCAGGGAGGATATAATCAAGATAATCGCCGAGTCGGGGATCGTAGGGCTCGGTGGTGCCGGATTCCCCACCCACGTCAAGCTGAGTCCTCCCAAGGACAAACCGATTGACACGTTGATCATAAACGGTTCGGAGTGTGAGCCCTATCTCACGGCAGACCACAGGCTCATGCTCGAAAGGACGGATGAGATCATCGAAGGAACTCTGCTCCTCATGAAGGCCCTGAACGCCAAGGACTGCTTCATAGCGATAGAGGACAACAAACCCGATGCGATTAAGGCGTTTGAGGAGAGACTGGCCGGTAAGCCGATCAAGGTCGTGGAGACCAAAACGAGATATCCCCAGGGCGCCGAAAAGGTGTTGATCAAGTCCGTAACGGGAAGAGAGGTGCCTGTGGGAGGACTACCTCTGGACGTGGGAGTGGTGGTTCAAAATATCGGGACGACATATGCCGTCTTCGAGGCCGTGATACTCGGAAAGCCGCTTTACGAGCGAGTCGTCACGGTCACAGGTGAGGTTAATGATCCTAAAAACCTTTTAGTCAGAATCGGGACGCCTGTCTCTCAACTGATAGAGGAATGCGGCGGATACAAAGAGGGCGTAAGGCGGGTTATAATGGGTGGACCGATGATGGGCGTATCCCTTCCCTCCGACGAGGTGCCCGTCGTAAAGACCACAACGGGCATCCTGGCCTTAGGTGATATACCGAAGACGAGAAGATATCCGTGCATCAGTTGCGGCAGATGTATCGACGTCTGCCCGATGGGACTGATGCCGCGGATCTTTCCCATACTGTATGAGAAGGGGAGGTTCCAGGAAGCGTTGGAGTACGACGTATTAAACTGCATAGAATGTGGCTGTTGTGAGTATGAATGTCCCTCAAAGGTCCAAATCGTTCAATCCATAAGGGCCATCAAGAGCAGGTTAAGAAGGGAAAAGTAGAATGGAGGATTTTCTACTAGCTTCTTCGCCGCACATCAGGAAAAAGGCGGATACCCAAAGGATAATGCTCTACGTCATCATCGCCCTGATGCCCTCCTTAATCGCGGGGATATATCTGTTCGGCATCAGGGCGTTGATATTGACGGTGGTAAGCGTCCTGAGCTGCGTCGGCTCGGAGTTCGCCATACGGAAGATACTGAAAAAGGAGAGAAGCATACACGATTTGAGCGCTGTGGTAACCGGGCTCATCATCGCTCTGATACTGCCTCCTACGGTTTCGATCGTGATGACGATCGTGGCGTGTGCGTTCGCGATAGTTATCGTGAAGGAGTTCTTCGGGGGACTTGGTAAGAACATATTCAACCCTGCCGCAAGCGCCAGGGTCTTCCTGATGGCCACCTGGCCCGCCTTCGTCAACAAATATGTCGAGCCAAGGGAGTTCCTCTCCAAGAAATGGTTCTCGGTCGCAGATGGGGTCACCTCGGCGACCCCGCATCTGAGAAATCTGAGTGAGATGACCTTCACCAAGGGTTGGCATCTGATCGGAAAGCTGTTCTGGGGCAATATCTCGGGCTCGATGGGAGAGACGAGCGCCTTCGCTATTCTCATCGGCGCTGCCTTTCTCCTCGCGATGAGGGTGATCCGCTGGGATATCCCCACCGCCTATCTTGGGACAAGCGTCGTCCTTGCCCTTATAGCGAATTACAACCCGCTATATTACCTCTTCGTCGGTGGCCTTATGTTCGGCGCCTTCTTCATGGCCACCGATTACGTCACAAGTCCCATCACGACGAAGGGAAGACTCATCTATGGCATAGGGCTGGGGATACTGACCTTCGTCATCAGGAGGTATGGCAGCTTGCCCGAAGGCGTGGTATATTCGATCCTGATCATGAACGGCTTCACACCCCTTATAAACTCCCTTATAAGACCGACCGCCTTCGGCAAAGTGAGGGTGAGAAAGTGAAAGATATAATAAGGCTTTCGATAATCCTGGGCTTCGTCTGCTCCGTATCGGCTTTCTCCCTCTCGTTCGTCTACCAACATACGAAGCCGATAATAGAGCAGAACAGGGAGAAGGAATTGCGCGAGTCCCTTTCGAACGTGCTGCCCGAGACGAAGATCGACTATAACCCGATAACCGAAGGCGAGCTCTTCGATGTCTTAAAGGCAAACGTAGCCCTCATCGCCCTCTATAAAGGAAGCAAGGATGGGAAAACGGTCTACGCGGCTTCCGTGAGCGTCGGGGGATATCAGGGGGCCATCAGGCTTTTGATCGGTTTCGATCCGGCCGTCCCTGAGGTTCTGGGGGTGAAGGTGCTCGAACAAGCTGAAACCCCTGGCCTCGGCTCAAGGATCGAGGAGGAGGATTTTCTGAACAAGCTTAAAGGGAGACTGAGACCTCAGGAGAAATACGACACGATAACCGGCGCCACCATCTCCTCAAGCGCCGTGATAGGCGGAATAGTGAGGACGATGAAAGCAGTCCTTAAGGCGAGGAGGAAAGGATGAACCTGAAAAACTTCACGAAAGGATTGTGGACGGATCTGCCTGTGCTTCGGGTGCTGCTTGGGTTTTGCCCGACCCTGGCCGTCACGAACAAAGCGGCAAATGGTCTGACGATGGGGCTCGCCACCACCTTCGTCCTTCTCTTCTCCTCATCATTGATCTCGATCTTCAGGAGATGGATACCATCTAGGATCCGTATACCGATCTTCATCGTCGTCATAGCCAGCTTCGTCACGATCGTGGATTACACCCTGGCGGCGTATTACAGGGAGATGCACAAAGTCTTGGGGATCTACGTGCCGTTGATCGTCGTTAACTGCCTGATCCTGGGAAGGGTGGAAGCGTTTGCATCCAAGAGGCCGTTGGGAGATTCCATACTGGACGCCCTTGGCATGGGCATAGGATTCACATTGGTACTCGTAGTGCTTGGCTCGATAAGGGAGCTTTTCGGGTTTGGGACCATATTCTCCCATCAGATCCTCGCAAAACCGTATGAGCCGATGGTGATAATGATAGTTCCTCCGGGGGCTTTGCTCAGCCTCGGATTGCTTTTGGGATTGATGAACCTGGTAAGCAGGCGATTGGAGGAGAGAAGATGAAGGAGATATTCTTTGTGTTTTTCACCGCGGCGGTCCTGAACAATTTCGTCCTAACCAACTTCCTGGGCATCTGTCCGTTTTTGGGCGTCTCCAGGAAGAAGGGCCCGGCATTGGCCATGAGCGGAGCCGTCATCTTCGTCATGTTCATAGCCTCCATCTTCACGTGGATGATCTACTACTTCCTGCTTAAGAGATACGGCCTGGAGTTCCTGAAGATACCAGCCTTCATACTGGTGATAGGGACGTTGGTTCAGTTGATCGAGACATTCATGCGCCGATTCGCGGAGAGGATGTATGACGTCTTCGGTATATACCTGCCCCTCATCACGACGAACTGCGCTATCCTGGGCGTGACCCTCATAAACATAAACCGCGAGTTCACGTTTCATAACTCCCTGGTCTACTCCCTCGGCGCCGGTGTGGGTTTTGGCATAGCCATGATAATCATGGCTGGGATAAGGGAACAACTGGAATACGTGGATCTGCCCAAGGCGCTTGAGGGGGTTCCCATAGCCCTGCTGATAGCGGGCATATTGTCGATGGCATTTCAGGGGTTTGCCGGAACCGTGACCCTCTTAAAATAGATCGGAGGAACGTCAAATGGCCGATACTATAATCCCGGCAATCGCGATATTGGGAGGTATGGGTCTCCTGTTCGGGTTTGGCTTGGCCTATATAGCCAGAAAACTGGCCGTCACGGAGGACGAGAAGGTCGAGGAAATAATGAACATACTGCCCGGTGCGGATTGCGGGGCGTGTGGATGTGCGGGATGTAAGGCCTTCGCGAGGGAGTTGGCGGCAGGCAAGAGGAAGCCGAGCGAATGCGTCGTCGGCGGGAAGGAGGTGGCATTGAAGTTGGCCTCGCTCCTAGGCACGGAGGCGGGGGAATTCCAGCCGAAGGTTGCCCAACTGTTCTGCATGGGCGGCAGAGAGGAGAGCGGCCCGAGGTTCAGTTACATCGGCATAACGACCTGTGAGGCTGCCAACCTGGTGGGAGGTGGGTTCAAGAAGTGCGAATATGGCTGTCTTGGGTTTGGAGATTGCGTCGCGGCCTGCCAATTCGGCGCTTTGAGCATGGATGAAAACGGGTTGCCCGTGATTGACAGGGAGAAATGTGTGGGATGTGGCGCATGCGTGAAGGCGTGTCCGAGAGGGCTGATCTCGCTTGTCCCCGAGGACGCGAGGGTTTTCGTGAGGTGCAGCTCGAAGGCATCTCCCGGAGAGGTAACGAAAGCCTGCACGGTCGGATGCATAGGATGCAGAAGATGTGAGAAGGCGTGTGAATACGATGCCATTCACGTTGACAAGGACACGGCTTTAGCTAGCATAGATTACACCAAATGCACGGCATGCGGCGCCTGCGTCGAAGTTTGCCCGAGGAAGATCATCGAGATAGAGGAGATAGAAGCGGAGAGATCTGAAGCCGCTTGATCTGGCTCCCGAGTGGTTCAGAACCACGGATAGGGTTCCAGGTGTCAGCGTTAAGTCGACGGGCAGGGCGATTCCCCAGCCAGCTAGGCTGGCTGGGGTTAAATGGTAGCGCTACGGGGATTCGAACCCCGGCCTGATGGCTGAGAACCATCTGTCCTAGACCCCTAGACGATAGCGCCGTGCTGGCTGCCGGGGAAGGATTCGAACCTCCACTACATGGTCCAGAGCCATGCGTCCTACCGTTAGACGACCCGGCAGCAAACCAAATTAAATTTTATCAAAATCCCTTCTGCTTGTCAAGAATTTATTTCCCGCACAAGGGATTTTCAACGCTTTTCGCCAGCGCTGTAGTGGTAGGCCCCCATGCCTGCCGGATTCGGAGGCGCGCAGGGAAACGCCCTTACCACGCCTGATTTGCCAAATCATCGAAAAGCCCTTTTCCCGCACAATGGGAAGCTTGACATCCACCTATGAACTCAATATCATACCAAATATGGCTATTGAGTTTAAGGATGCCTTTTTGAGGAGGAGAGGAGAGATGAGAAAGATTTTGATCCATACCGCTACCTTCCTGATAATAGTGATCGGACTTGTCCCATTTTCACGATCGGACGAACGGTTGAGCCTCGACGGCAGGTGGCTTATCTGCTATTCGAACTCCACAGGCATACCCCCGGATAATTCGAGATGGAGTGAGATCATCCTTCCGGCTACGGTAAGATCCAGACCTGAGAGATTCATATGGTTCAAGAGAAGCTTTGAACTTCCGCGGATCAGACGGGGGAGACGGGTCTATCTCCACTTTGGCGGCGTCAAGTACGTCTCGAAGGTCTTCCTCAACGGCAGAGAGGTAGGAGGACACTTCGGCGGATGGGAGCCTTTCGAGATAGACATCACAAGCTCCGTCAGGAAGGATGAAAATCTGATCGCTGTCAGAGTTCAGGATGTCCGGGGCGTGCTCAACAGGGAGCTCCCCTATAAGCAAGGTAGGGCCATGTTCGAGGGACAGAAGAACATCATCATGGCCCCTGTCGGTTCCAGGACGATGGATGTCGGGATATGGCAGAATGTCTATATATCGATCAGACACCCGCAGTTCATAGATGACGTATTCATAAAGACCTCCGTAAGAAGGAGGCAGATAGAGGTTGAGCTGACCATCAAAAACGATTCAGATCAGAGCGCAAACGGTAAGGTCAGATGCAGAATCCTCGATCAGGGGGAGGAGGTGCTTAGGCTGGAGGGCGATCTGAGACCTATGGAGGCGAAATCCAGCATCAAAAAGGTGCTTGTTAAACGGTGGGAAAATCCCAAATTATGGTCACCCCTCTCCCCTTATCTCTATACGATGAGGGTCGAGTTGCTTCAGGACGGTGAGGTGGTGGATACCAGAGATGAGAGATTCGGGTTCAGGGAGTTCTGGATCGACGGGATCTACTTCGTCCTCAATGGCAAAAGGATTAAGTTCCTCGCCACCGCTGGACATCCCCCGGCCAATTCAACCAGAAAGGATGCTGAAAATCTGTTCAGGGCGATCAAGAGCGCGAACTGCGTCGCTATGAGGCTTCACGCCAATTTATGGCCCGAATGGTGGTATGAGGTCGCCGATGAGATGGGTATACTGCTGGTCGAGGAGTCGGCCATCTGGTGCTTCGCAAAGGAGTATGCCCTCTCTAAGCCGGAGTTCTGGGAGAACGCTAGAAAGCATCTCGCCGGAATGGTCAGGCGGGATAAAAACCATCCTTCCGTCGTGATATACAGCGTTGAAAATGAGATCCTGCATACCGGCGGTACTAGAGTTCGTGACTGTGAGGAGAAACTAGCAGAGCTGGGGAGATTTCTCAAGGTGATCGATCCCACCAGACCGATCATGTACGACGGAGATGAGGACCCCGGCGGTGTAGCCGACATCATAAACCTGCATTATCCGCATGAGTTTCCCCAGTGGAACCTATATCCAAATACCTGCTACTGGCTTGAAAAAAGGGTTAAGGTCTCAGGATATCCCCGTAAGGAGTGGAGATGGTCACGGCTGAAACCCCTTTACATCGGCGAGTTCCTCTGGTCGCCAGGTAGAACCCCCGATCCATTCACCTTATTCGTGGGCGACGAGGCCTACAGGGATTTCAACGCCGGCAGAGCTAAAGCGAAGGCGATGGCTTGGCTGATGCAAATCCAAGGCTATAGAGCGCTGGACGTGGCTGGGATGTGTCCATGGACGCTCCTTGAAAGTGGACGATTTCCAAACGTTCAATACGATGCCGTCAAATACGCCTATGAGCCAAACGCCGCCTTCATCAAGGAGTATGACTCCAGATTCTTCGAGAAAGAGGAGATCGAGAGGACGATATACCTATACAACGATACCTACCGATCGGCAAAACTGAAGCTTAAATGGGAACTCTGGGATGGGAGAAGGAGAGTGGATTCCGGATCGCGAAAGTTCCAAATGGACCCCGCCGACAAGATCGTCACTCGAATCACCCTTCATATGCCTAAATACAGATACCCGGGACTCTCTCATCCGCTCAGACTTGTGATCAAGGTGGAGGAGAAAGGTGAGATTCTCTTCAGGGATATCAAGAACTACAGGCTTTTTCCGAGAAAACCGCGGCCGATCGGCAACCGGTTTAAGGTGGCCGTATACGACAGGGGCGGTGATCTGGCGAAGTTCCTCAGGGAAAGTGGTTTTGACGTGGTGGAGATCGGGGAGCCGTGGGAAGGAGAGATACCTGCCAGCGTATGCGTTATCGGCGCTCATATGCTGGATCTGTTCTCCACACCGTCCGTCCCCACCGTTGGAGCTCGCTCTGATCCCGGGGGGAGACTGAGGGAGTTCGTCCGCCGAGGCGGCGTCCTGGTCGTACTTGAACAAAATCTTTATCCCTCCAATATGTTCCCCGTTTCCCTGACCGATTATGCCTGTACGATCGCTTTCAAGCGGGCGGACCCCGGCGGCCTTTTCCTAGGCATAGGGGATGACGACTTCAAGTTCTGGCGGGGAGATAACATCGTTGCCGGAAAGATGATAGCCAAACCGAATCACGGTTCCTTCAGGACGATCGTGGATTCAGGCGGTTCGGGCGGATTGATCCACGCTGGCGTTATCGAGGTGCCGATGGGGAGAGGAAGATACCTGCTGAGCCAGCTTCTCATAGGCGGAAAGCTTCAAAGCGAGCCGATAGCCGGAAGGTTCCTGTTGAACCTCGTCGACTACGCGTGTAGAACCGCCGCTCAACCCTCTCCCAGGCATGTTCTGGCGCTTATCGGCAGGAGACTAAGCCGCGACTTGGAGAGGATAGATCTGAAGTATAAATTGGTGAAGGATATCCCCTTGCCCCAGGATTATCCTCTGCTGATGGTGGATGGACCGGAACTGGGAGGATTAAGCGATAAGTTAGAGGGAATGAGGAGCTACATTCGCCGAGGCGGGACCTTGATACTGCATGCCATCGAACCGAAATCGATGAAGGTGGTCAACCGGCTTTTACCTCGCGGACTCGTCCTTCAGAAATCTAAGGCGGTGCCGGTGTTGATAGAGGAAAAAGACGATCTAATAGCGGGGCTTTCAAATCAGGAGCTTTACTGGCTCGGACCACATACGGGAGATTGGCGATCGCGAACGCCGCTCGATCCCGGAATCATAGATTACATCCCCGCCGAGCCATTGCCGCCCCTCGAAAAATGTGATGTGATCGAGGCGGAGAGGATGAAACCCGAATCGAAATTCGGTCTCACCATAACGCAAAACGGCATGCATATGTATGCAGCGAGCTCCATCTCCGCCGAATATGAATTCCCCAAAGAGGGGAGGTACATCCTGGGGATCTTCGCCGGAGGCACACCGGTGGAGGGCGTCTATCCGGAGGTGACGATCTATCTGGACGGGGAGAGAATAGCAGGGATCATGCTGACTCACGGCGAGGAGGATATCTATTACGTTTCAATCAGAGCCCCTCAGGGAAGACATACCCTGAGCTTTGCCTTCACCAATGATGCCTACGCGCCGGAGAGAGGCGAGGATAGAAATCTCTTCCTAGATAAGGTCGCCATAGCACCGCTTAAGGAAATAGGCTTGAAGGAGATACTTAACCCTTCAGCATTGGTGAGGATAAAAAACGACAGGGGTATGATAATCATAGATCAGATCAACTGGCACGGCAAAACCGGCTCATCGGATAAGGCGGCCAGATATCTCTCCACCCTTATGACCAACCTGAGAGCGGAGTTCAGGGATACGACCTCCGGGGTGATCATAGATGCCGCTTCCATGGAACCCCAACCGAATATCAAGCTCTTCAAGCGGGTCGGCAGGGGAGTGAGGTTCGGCACAAACGGATATGTGACGTGCAGGGTAAACTTCGCATCTACCGATTCCTATATATTCGAGATCACAGCTAGAGGAACAAAGGCCGAAGGGGTGTATCCCGCGATAAAGCTCTCGCTGGACGAAAAAAGCATCGGCGAAGGGAACTTGCAAGGTGAGGGATGGCAGACGCTCCGATATAAAGCCGATGTGAAACGGGGAGTGCATAGGATAAAAATAGAATTTACCAACGATCTCTGGAGACCTCCTGAGGATAGAAATCTCGAGGTGCTTCAGATGAGGATATACCGATTGGTGGATCGCTCGGAGAACAGGTGAGATGCGAGGTGAAAGCGTAAGCCCGGTGAAATTCAGCGATTTGATGAGCGGCCTTCCCCAGATCTGGCCCCATGATCTCCTGTCTTCCATCCGTGAAAGGATCGCCCTTCTAGACGGGAAGCTGATCGTTTTAGATGATGATCCGACTGGATGCCAAACCGTTCACGATGTGCCGCTTTATACCGGATGGGAAGAGGAATCGCTGAAGTCCGCTCTGAGAGAGGAGTCCCACGTCGTTTATATCCTCACCAACTCACGATCTCTCCTCCCAGATGAAGCCGCCGAGCTGGCCCGAACGATAGGTCAGAGGCTATCAAAGCTCTCCGAGGAGCTAAAGGTTAAGCTCTTCTTGGTCAGTCGGAGCGATTCGACCCTGCGCGGTCATTTCCCTACCGAGACAAATGCCCTGGCAGAGGGGCTTTCCATGAGCTTCGACGCCACCTTCATAATTCCCTTCTTCCTGGAAGGTGGAAGGTATACGGTGAACGATGCCCACTGGGTTAGACAGGGGGAAATGATGATCCCGGCCGCTCAGACCGAATACGCCCGTGATCCAGCTTTTGGCTATATCCACTCTTATCTGCCGAAATGGGTTGAGGAGAAGACGGGAGGTATGGTGAAAGAGGACGAGGTAGAACGGATATCGATATGGGAACTCAGGAAGGAGGGCCCAGAGAAGCTGAGCCGAAGGCTGATGGAGCTTGAAGGTGGACGTATTGTGATCGTCAACGCCGCCGATTACAGGGATCTGGATGCGCTTTCCCTGGCATTGTTGGATGCGGAGATCAGCGGTAAACGATTCCTCCATCGAACAGCCGCTTCATTCGTTCGATCCAGAGGCGGCATCACACCCGGAGGGGTGCTTTCCGGGGAGGAATTACTCCCTCAAACGGACACGGAGCCGGGAGCTCTTGTGATAGTCGGGTCATATGTCGGGAGAACAACACGTCAGATGCAGAAGTTGCTTGAGATGCCGGATACGATCGGTATAGAGGTTCGAATCGCCGATCTATTGGGAGGGGAGAGAGGGAAAACGATAGATAGGATAACCCGTAAGATTGAGGAGATGATAAAGAAGGGGCTGATCGCCGTTCTCTTTACGGAGAGAAAACCGGTAAAAGGCTTTACACCTGAGGAATCATTGAAGATCGGCCGAAGGATCTCCTCGGCATTAGCGGAGATCACCCGAGGGTTAAACGCTCGTCCCTCCTTTATCCTCGCTAAAGGTGGCATAACCTCTCATGACATCGCCGTTAAAGGACTGGGAATAAGCCGCACAATGGTGCTTGGACAGATCTATCCTGGCGTTCCGGTTTGGAAGGTGAAAGATATCCCCTGTGTCGTTTTCCCAGGGAACGTCGGCGATGATGAGGCTATGGTTGAGGTGGTGAGAAGATTAAAAAGCTGATAACCCAAGTTGCGGGCTGTAAAAATCATAGGAAAGCGATACGGTAAAATGTCAAGGGCAGAATGAAGGCCAGCTCTTTGACAATTTCAAGACACACTAAACTTGAGCTATCCTGAGAGGCCTTGACAGGATAGACAAGAAGATGATTTAGCTATGAACTTTTTACCCTCTGACTCTGTTGGCAGCCTCACAAAGGTAATATCTCAGGTATCTGTTTCCACCACGAGAGAGAGGGGTCTCCCTGTCATATCTCCTTTTTTCTCCCATTTGGCTTCTCCTGTGATTCTAGGTGGTGGGGAGCTGAAGCCCTCCTCAATTTTAGCCGATTCCATCCCTCTGATTCCACCTTAATCCTCTGTCCAAAAATTGGGGGGAACTTCAAGCTCTCTTCTTCACAGATGAGGATGTGGCACAGCTGAGCAAGGACAGGAGAGAGCTTATAAGAAAGGAATATGTTGCAACCCTTGAAGGGATAGATCAGTTTGAGAAGCTTGTATGGCTAGGAGGCTTGAGATGGGGAGCAGTATCTGCAGGGGAAGTGGTCTTAATAGGAGACGGCTCAAGCTGGATAT
>JAGGXZ010000171.1 GCA_021162805.1 Candidatus Poribacteria bacterium | reverse complement strand
TCCGGGTGATCTCAGAGCGGAGCTGATCAAACTCATTGTGCAAACTCGCCCTATCGGACTCAGATATGTTATCCGATGCGGCCTCCACTGCCAGCTCCCTCATCCTGGTCAGTATGTCATGTATCTCATTCAATGCACCCTCTGCCGTCTGAACCAGATTGATCGCCTGCGAAGCGTTGCGCGATGCCTGCTGTAGCCCCACTACCTGCGCCCTCATCCTCTGTGATATGGACAGCCCAGCGACGTCATCTGCCGCCCTATTGATCCTCAGCCCCGATGATAACCTCTCCAATGACCGCTCCAGCGTCGCGGTCGACCTCGTCAACTGTCGATAGGTATTGATGGCGGAAATATTATGGTTAATCCTGAAGCTATACATCTCCCATCCCTCCGTGAAATCTCATTGGCAATCAGGCATCCCTGCCGGTCACCGATATTATCGGAAAGCAACTGCCTTCACTTTAACAAAATTTTGATTTCCATTCCTTCGGGCGATATAATATCTTCACCCCAACGATGATGAGGTGAAATATGGTTCTGGTCCTAAGCCTGTTGATGTTGTTCTTAACGGCTTCAAAGTATCAGGTCATAACCTTGCCCACACGAATACCCGACGACGGAAAAGTCTGGGTCTTGGCGATCGATGCCCTGAGACATGACGCGGAAAGTTATCCGAACCTGCCGTTCGACGTAAATGAGCTTAGGGAGCTTACGTCAAAGATAGCCGAGAGAGGTGAAATTCCTGAAGATCATATCCGATTTATAGGATCGGATGCGGCGAACTTGGACTTGATAGGTAAAACGCTGTCCGAGATCTCATTGAAGATGAGAGGCGGTAATAGGTTAATCCTTATCTTCAGAGGTTTGATCTCGCTGCCCTCCGGTTCAAGCAGGGAACTGTTTCTGATACCTAAGGATGGATCACCCGACGACGAATCATCCCTCATAGGGACCGAAACGCTGAACGGATGGATGTCGGGGATCAAAGGGGATAGAATCGTGTTGCTGGATTGTTATAGCACCGAGGAAAACCTGTTCACCTTTTACGCCAATCGAAGAACCTTCGGTACCTCGTCGGCAGCCTTCATAAACAGCGTCCCTGCCGACGGCAGCGACGAGATACTTCAACGGTTCTCATCCGCCCTGGATGATCCGAACTTGGACTTAAACATGGATAGAAGGATTACGGTGCTCGAGTTATATGAGTCGATTTCGCGGCAGGGTGAGTCGATGGGAGTCTCAGCCATAACGGGCGATCCGGATGAACCGGTCCTCACCCTGCCATCGGCCATCATCGTCGAAACTGAGCCGCCTGAGGCAAGAGTGGCCCTCAACGGAAGGGAGGCGGGCATAAGTCCATGCGTGATCGTTGGACCCAGACCGGGGCTACATGAGGTGAGGGTGGAGAGGGAGCTGTATCTGATCCCTGAGGCGAGGATGGTCAGGATAAGAAGGTTCCGAGGCGATGCGGCCTCACTGGACTTCAAATTGACCCCCATTAAGATATTCGGAAGGGTGACCGACCAATCCGGAAAGGTTCTGCCCGATGCATATGTATATATCAAGGGAACACAATACATCCAGAGGATCGGAGAGGATGGCGAATATACCTTCGGAAAATGGGAACACGGTCTGCTTAAACCCGGAAGATACGAAATCGTGGCTGAATACAGCGATACCATGGTGGCGGAAAGCCCCGTCGAGTTCAAAGGCTTCTCGAATTTGAGTGTTGACCTGAAGCTGAAGCATCGGCCGTGGGATGAGATCTCCAAAATAAGGTATCAGAGGGGGGATGAGCTGGGCTGCGCGGAGGCGTTTGAGGAATGGGCAAAGGCGCAGAAAGGCCCCATCCTCTCTATCCCCAGGCTTGAGCCCAAACACGCCGAGATCGTCCTCGGCTATTTCGCCGATAAGGCGGATAAATCGCCGAAAATCCTCATGTATCAGATAGTGTCAGCCCATCTTTCAGATGTGATCGGAAGAGAGGATTTGGCCAAGAAGTTCTGGCGTAGGGTCAAATCGCTGGCTCCAAAAGGCAGTCCTGAGGGAAAATTGGCCTCCAGAAGGCTGAGCCAGCTTTACAGGACCAGGAATTATGCCATAATGGGCGTTTCGATCGCCCTGTTGATCGTGTTCGCATCGGGCATCTATACGATCCTCAGAGGAAGGAGGAGGACATGAAGAAAAGGAGAGGGGGAAACCGCAATTTCCTCCTCCTGGCGATCGCCGTCTTCTGTCTCAACGTGGGTTTCGGCGTGTATTTCGCCACCTTCAACAACTTTATAGTCGAGCGGATCGGGATAAAGCCTGAACAGCTCGGCTTCATGGAGGCGCTGCGGGAGACGCCCGGATTCTTAAGCGCCGCCTTCAACGCTCTGGTCTCCATCATATCCGCCCCTGTGGTGGGGGGGATATCGCTGATCGTGATGGGCTTCGGCATAGGAGCATACTCCCAGGTGCACACGCTTCTGTGGCTGGTTCTCTTTTCACTGATATGGAGCATCGGGTTTCACGGTTGGGCTCCGCTTCAGGGCACCATGGCGCTGGCCTTCTCCGAGGAGGGCAGGAAAGGTGAGAGACTTGGGCAGCTTCGCGGCGTCGGCGGTTTCGCCTATCTCTTCGGCCTGCTTTTGGCCATATCGGTCTCACTCATCGATTACAGCGGGGTTTATCTGTTGGCGGGCATGATCATCGCCATCGGAGGTATGACGATTCTGCTAGCCTCGTGGAACAGGGATGGGATACGGGAGACGAGGTTTCTATTTCGCCAAAAGTACGGGATTTATTATGCCCTGAATTTCCTACAGGGATGTCGCAAACAGATATTCGTCGTCTTCGCCGTCTTCACCCTTGTGAAAGTCTATGGCATCTCTGTCCAGACCGTCATCACACTTATGGTGATCAATCAGATAGTGACGATCCTTACGGGACCGCTCATGGGCAAGCTCGTGGATCGTTATGGCGAGAGGAGGATGCTTTCGCTCAGCTATCTGGGTTTGATCTTTGTATTCGCAGGATATGCATTGATTCACAACCCTAAGATCCTGTTCGTCTGTTATTGCCTGGACAATTTCCTTTATTTCGGCTCCATAGCACTGACGACATACATCAACAGGATCGCCCCGCCGCAGGATATTCGCCCGACGCTCTCGATGGGCGTGACGATGAACCACGTGGCGGCGATTTTAACCCCGCTCTTCGGGGGACTGCTATGGGAGGCGTTCAGCTATGAGGTGATCTTCGCCGGAGGCGCTTTCGTAGCCTTGATCTCGCTTCTCGTATCCCGAATGATCCCGCCGGACCGAGGTTAAGGTTTTAGTTCCTCCGCCTTCCTGTAGAAGACGGAGGAGATATCCTTCAGATTTTCCACCTCATAAAGTTTGCCTAAACAGCGGTAGCTTTCGCCTAAGTCACCTAGCGAATAGTAAAGCAGGGCCATTAGGGCATAATCGGCGGCGTTATTTATGCCTTCTCTTTCAAGTTTTTGTAAGTGGGCAAGGGCGCTTTCCAGATCGCCATCAAACAGGTTCCTGATGGCTTTCCGTCGATTTCCTCCTTTATCTTTCCTCTTCGGTAGAGTTTTCTCCTCGATATTAAGATCCGGGAGGTTAATATCAACGCCGGTGATCCTGTCGAGCTCGGAGAGCCTCGTCAGATCTATCTTGCCCGCTAGATTAACGATCACAACCTCCTCAGGGTTCCCAACGAGCACAACCAGTCCGGTAATAGTGTCTTCCTTTGTAAGTGAATAAACAACTATCTTCGACTTTTCCTCCCTCACCCGTGTCAGCACCTGCCATCTCGTCCTCGATAATTGCTCCTCATAGAATTTTAAAACCTCGTTGAGGTCTCCTCCGCCGAGAGAGGTTCTGTCGTAGATCCTCACCTTGATAGCTTTGAGGCTCGACAGAACCTCTGAGAGGTCCGGGTTTTCCTTTTTCATAGCCTTGGCAACGAGAGAGAATAAAGCCCCCTCCAGGTTTATCTCCACCTTCGCTTCCCCGGCTTTCGGATAATCGATCTCGATCAACTCCTCGATCTCCCCTCCCTTTTCTCCTGCCGAAGGAGCAAGGGTGGTAAATCCCAAGGCAATGGAAAGGGCTAGAACGATACATTTCAGGAGCCATAGGATTTTCATCGTTCCCCTACCTCCTTGAGCTTTAATCGGGATAAAACCGCCAAGGTGCGGTACAATTCCTCGGCGATCTCACGTTGGGTTTCGGCGATATCTCGTATCGCATTTTGAGCTTCCCTTTTCTTAACGTTTAACGTTTCGGTCCCCTCCATCAAATCGATCTGTATCCTCCGAGCCACCTTACCCACGATCCCCAGGGCGAATTTAGCTTCCCTTACCGCCGAGGCGACTTCCTCCTCCGATATCCCGGGTCTCCTTATACTGTGATATCCGATCCCGAACAATAGAAGGGCGAGCAATATCGAAGTGGCGGCGACGAGCCGCCATCTCCTCCTCAGGAGGATTCCAAACAGCCCCTGCTTCCTACGCCAGGGCGAGCGCATCTCATGTAAACGCTTCAGCGTGCTTGGGATAAGGTCATCAGGCACGGGCGGTGTAGATAGAGAGCCGACCAAACGGGGGATACTTCGGCTTAAAGCCAACTCCCACCTGCATAAATCGCATCCGTCGATGTGAGTCTCCATCTCCTTCCGTTTAGTTTCATCTATTTCCCCTTCTAGGTACTCCTCAAGAAGCTCTCTTATCTCTTTACAGCGCATCATCCGTTCACCTCAAAAAAGGGCCGTAGAAGCTCCCTGAGCTTTCGTCTTCCCCTGAAGAGATTTGACTTGACAGCGCTTATTGTCAGATTCAATGTTTCAGCGATTTCCTTGTAACTCATCCCTTCCAAGTCCCGTAGGATCACCACAGCGCGATATACCGGAGGGAGCTTCAGAATCGCCTCCCTGACTTTGGCCTGTATCTCCCGATTTAAGCATTGCTCCAGAGGATCAGGTCTATGATCGAGCAGTCGATGTTCAATATCCGTCGATGATTCTTCCCTCTCCGTGAAATCGGCTATGAACTTGCGTCTACGCAGCCAATCAAGACAAAGATTAACGGTTATCTTCAAAACCCAGGCTCGACCGGTTTGCCGACGCATCTCGTCAAACCTCTCCCATACCCTCATGAAGACCTCCTGCGTCGCGTCCTTGGCATCCTCCTCGTTACCGAGGAGATGAAAGGCCAGCCGATAAACACTCTCCTGGTTTTGTCGCATAAAGATAACGAAATCCTTCTCATCCGACATCAAATCGACCCTAAGGGGTTTAAAGAGTTCTGCTGAATCGGAAGTTAAAGACGGGTTTCCTCCTTCTTTCCAGAGCCTGAGCCAAGTTCATCCTAAACCCACCGATCAAGATACCAGCGCCGATGCTGAGTTTTACATCCGAATTCAAGTTCATCCCTGAGCGGTAACCCCATACACAACCTATATCTGTGAAAAACACCCATCGTATTCCTCCCACTATCCGGCGGCCGTATTCTAGGTTCACCAGAACTAGATCATCGCCCGAAAACTCCTTGAACCTATAACCGCGGAGGGTACCGGGGCCGCCGATGAAGAATCTACGTTGTATTGGAAGAGAGCCATTTGAGATCCCAGCTTTGACGCGAAGGTTTGAGAAGAAATTCTTGGGGAGAGAAAGGGATCCTCTGATAAGGATTTTCGCCATGGTGAAATCGAAATCTGAGCCGAGCGACCTACTAGCATGCTCAACGGTAAAAGCGCTGATCCAGCATTTATCTTCCCGTCCGGGATGAAAGCCGCTCACAAAGCATATGCTTCTCAGTTTGCCTTTGGTGATAGGGGGATTTTCCCGTTTCTCTTCCCTGCTGAAAAGGCTCCAATTGGAGTGTTTGGATAAGCTGGAATGTCTTTCATCTCTCAGCTTCAGTATGAGCTGCCAGGGGTTCGTTGGTTGCCAGCTCAGGGACATCTCTGTCCCGTCACGCTGATAGTAATCCCTCAGATCGTTCCCGAACAAAAACGACATTGCGAGCTGCTCTCCATCGCTGGGCATGATGTCAACGTCCAGCATATCGGTTAAGCGGTATATGCTGAGATCGACGAGCAGATTATATTTTCTAAACCAGCTTCCCTCTGCCGATTCTATCCCCAGCTTGTAATTCCAAATTCCACTCGCTATACCTCTGGAGACCTCAGCGTATGCTTTGCACCTTGTAGGCTCGCGAATACTCCTGCGGATGAAAAATCTCAACCTCACTCCTAAATCCCATCCATGGACCCGATTGAACCCCACTCTCGTATTGGTATCATATCGCACGCGTTTCTTCTCGTCAACTATAATGTAAGGAGGGCTTTTCAATGATTTGATAAGGATACAATCCACCCTTCCGCCCCAAAGGCCGAAGAAGAATCAAATCTTGTCATCTTCTCATCCCTATCCTTCTACCTGAATCACCTCCCTTCCTGGTGGTCTTTGTGATAGTATACTAAATCATACAATCATTGAAAAGCCCTACTCTGTCCAAAAATTGGGGGGAACTTCACTTTTTTTAATCCATACATAGACCGTGCCTGCTTTGACCTGCAAGGCTCTGCTCATCCCTTCGCAATACATTCGGATCGCCTGTTGCTTGATATGATTCAGATAGACATGTCGACTCGCCTCAGGCGTGAAGCGGTGAAAGCAATCATTGCATCGATAGGTTTGTTTGCCATTAGCATGACCGTATTTGATACACCAATTAGAGCCGCAGTGGGGGCAGCGGATATCGTGTCGGTATACTCTTCCTCCCATCGAGGTGGGTATCGATAGTAAGCATACCATTACCATCATCTATAGAGAACACCTATGGCGCTGTATGCTCCGTCTCACTTTGCCGAGAGATAGCACTGCGATGAACCGGATATGGCTTTTCCCAGATGCTGATAATCCCATCTATCTTGTCATCCCTCTCTTGTTCTCTACCGATAAATTTCTTATGCACCCTCCGGTAGAGGCGGGGTTGATTTAAAGAGGAAGTTGTGGTATAGTCCTGAGGAAACTCGGGGAGGTGCGAGATGAGTGAAATCGTCAAGGTGGGATTCGTCGGGGCGGGGAACCTCGCCAATGCCATGCATTATCCCTCCCTGGCGGAGTTCCAGGACGTTCAGATAAAGGCCATATGCGATATAAACGAGGAAAGGCTACACTCGACAGCCGATAAGTATGAAGTCGAGGGAAGATATACGGATTACAGGAAGATGTTGGAGATGGAGGAGCTGGACGCCGTCTATGTGATCATGCCTCCACATCAGCTCTTCGAGATCGTGGTGAGAGCTTTGGAGATGGGGCATAACATCTTCATAGAGAAACCACCGGGGGTGACTACGTTTCAGACCAGAAGGTTCGCTAGTCTCGCCGAAAAACACGGCTGTAAGACGATGTGTGCCTTCAACAGAAGGTTTATCCCTCTCAATCGAAAGGTGAGGGAGATAGTGGAGGAAAGGGGCCCGATAATACAGTGCACCTCCACTTTCTACAAGAACTCCAGGGCGATCTACTATGGCGGGGTAATAGACGTCTTAACCTGCGACGCCATACATGCCGTGGATATGTTGAGGTGGATGGGCGGAGAAGTGAAGGAGGTCCACTCTATCGTCAGCCGATTTAACGATGAGGTGCCCAACAGCTTCAACGCCGTGGTCCGGTTCGAAGGGGGAGGAGCGGGATTTCTGTGCACGAATTGGGCCGTTGGCAAGCGGGTCCACACCTTCGAGATGCACTCCTACGGGATCTCCGCCTTCGTGGACCCGGACGACAGGGCGCTGATCTACGCCGACAACAGGGAGGAACCGACTGTCATCTCGGCGACGGAGGCAGCCGGCAGCGCTGACCGCCATAAATATTACGGCTTTTATCACGAAAACAGGCATTTCATCGATTGCATTAAGGAGGACAGAGAGCCTGAGACCTGTTTCTCCGATGCGGTCAAAACGATGGAACTCGCGGATAAAATCAGAGGAGGTTTCTGAGGTGGAACACAGGGCAGCGATAATCGGCTGTGGGGGTATCTCCTCCGCTCACGCAAACGGCTTTAAGGCGCTGGGGATACCTATAGTCGCCTGTGCCGATATAAATCGGAAAGCGGCTGAGAGCCTTGCCTCAAAATACGACATCCCCTCAGTCTACACCGATCATAGAGAGCTTCTGAAAAACGAAAAGGTCGATCTGGTAAGCATCTGCACCTGGGCGCAGTCACATGCCGATATCACCATAGATTGCGCCGAGGCGGGCGTGAAGGGGATAATGTGCGAGAAACCGATGTGCAGGAGCCTGGGGGAGGCCGACGCGATGATATACGCATGTCGGCGAAACGATGTCAAACTTGCCGTCGGCCACGTCCGCAGGTTTGAGTCCACCTATGTGGAGGCCAGAGACCTGATAAAGCAAGGAGCAATAGGCGATCCGCTCTACGCGGCCTTCCACACATCAGGGGGATTGTTGAACAACGGAACACACCTGATCGACGCGACGAGATTTCTCCTGGATGATCCGAAGACGCTCTGGGTTATAGGCGGGGTGGAGAGGAAAACCGATCGATACGAACGGGACGCAAGGGCGGAGGACCTCTGCGCTGCTGTGATCTGTTTCGAGGGAGGAGTAAGGGGGATCGTCGAGGTGGACACCCCCGACAGACCCGGGATACCGGAGATCATCCTCTGCGGCACCGAAGGTACACTTCAGGTCGCATGGGGCAAAGGATTGAGGTTGATGAGAGCTGGAGAAGCAGGTTGGGATGAACGGAAGCCGACCGGCGAAAGTCCCTTCGTGGCACAGATACGCCATCTGGTGAAATGGGTGGATGGGGAGATCGAAGAACACAGAAGCTCCGGCGAACAGGCGAGGTTTACGATGGAGATAATGATGGGGATATACGAGTCGGTGCGTACCAAAGGGCTGGTCAGGATGCCGTTGAAGATCAAGCTCAACCCGCTGGACGAGATGGTGGAGGAGGGCATCCTGCCTGTGCTGAAGCCCGGAAAGTATGATATAAGGCTGCGGACCTGATCGGAAAGGAGGAAGATCATGGTTTTCCTACAGATCTACGGGCTGTTTCTCTCCCTGATCTGCTCGGCCAATGGTCTGGGAATCGAGGGCTATCACTTCACCTATGACGGCGAGCCGATCTACATAGTCGGCAGCGGGATGGAGGGGATCGGCACGGAGAACACCCCTGACGGCGAGAGATGGGAGTCGTGGAAAGGATACATCGATATGCTATCCGATCATCAAACCGAACACGTTAGATTCCGCATTCGTTTCTTCCCCTGGAGCTTCTGTTGGGAGGAGCCCGGCGCGGCGAAAAGTCCCTGGCGTGTGGTCGATCCACGAAAACCGCTTTACGATCTGCATCGCTTCAACCCTCGCTTCTGGGAGCTGGCGAAGCGAATATGTGGCTACGCTGAGAAAAGAGGGGTGCTCGTCGAGTTCGTGCTTTTCGATAGATGCTCGCTTGAGAGATGGAGAGCCGGGGAGAGATGGTTCAGACATCCCTGGAACGCCGATTGCGGCGGTCCGATAAAGGCGCACGACGGCAAAGGTGAGTTTTACACGCTGGCCCAGCCTGATAACCTGAACCTGTTCGAAGAGCCGCTCTCGCCTGAATGGGAATGGGCGAGAAAGAGCCAGTGGTTTCAACAACATTATGTGAAGAAAGCGATCGATGAGCTTTCAGGGTTCAGGAACGTCTATTGGGAGATAGTCAACGAGATGGAGGGATTCGACGATCTGAGGGTGCAATGGGTAAAACATTGGATAGATTTCCTGCACGCTCATGACCGGCAGGATAGACCGATCTCATTCTCCGGCCTTAACCCGTTCCGCGGCGATGAGGTCTATTACAGGTTGCCGGGGTTGGACATAGTTCAATGTCACGCCGACACCTATGAGGTCGGGGATCGCATAAGGCGGCTGCGCAAATACGGTAAACCGGTGATGGTAGATGAGGCGTTCTGGCATGGGAAGAGGCCGGAGGATTGGAAAAAACCCTCGTCCGAGCAAGTGAAGATAGAGAGATGGAGCTTCTGGAACGCCTTCGTCGCAGGCGGACATACCACGGCCGTATGCTGGCAACCCTTCACCGGACGACCGATACACACCTGGCTGCGGATATTCGCCCTGTTCGTGGAGAACACGAGGTTCACCGAGCTGGAACCTCGCGACGATCTGATCCTATCAGCCCCTCAGGATTTACGCGTTCACGCGGCCGCATCCTCCGGAGGCGAATATGTGATCTATTGCTCATCAGAAGGGACATATACCCCCTCAAGCTCGGATGAAGATATCAAGCTGAAGCTGAAGCCGGGAAGATATGCTCTAACCATATCAGATCCGAAAAGCGGAAGGAGAATATCTCGAAGCTCCCTATCGGCGGAGGGTGAACTCTCAGCCATAAAGCTGCCTCCCTTCAGCGAGGATCTGGTAATACACATGTGTAAGGAGAAAAACCGATAGGGGAGTTCCTCGAAGGAGGCCAGATGAAAGATCCGTTAGATCTATGATCTATAGCCACATCTCTCCCAACGATCCCTATCCATCATAAGCTGTTACTATCCCTGGGAAGATCTTCGGGAACTTGCAACCTGTTGGGCGTTGTGATATCATGAAGTAGGGGGAAAAAAGGGATATATAGGGGTATATCATGGTGAAAAAACTTCTGCCTTTGGTCCTCCTTCTCGTTCTCCTCGTATCATGCGGCGGCGAGGAAAAGAAGGCGAAATCTCAAGGAGAAAGGATTCAAACGTCCTCTTCCGCCCGGGGGATCAAGAGAGGTATCAGGCCCTCGACCAGTAAAGGTGAAGGATGGACGATGTTCATGGGCGACCTTCAGCGGTCGGGGCGCAGCGGAGATAAGATCATCTCACCGCCCCTTAAGCTCGCGTGGAAATTCATGACCGGCGGGCCGGTTACGGCCAGTCCGCTGGTATGGAACGATACCGTCTATATAGGCTCGCAGGACGGCAGGTTCTACGCCCTGAAGGCTAAGAAATGGGGAGAGAGATGGTCCTTTGACGCAGGCTCACCGATCCAGTACAGCGGGGCGATCGAAAACGGCATGCTCTTCTTCCATACAAGGGATAACGTCGTCTATGCTTTGGACGCCCGAAGCGGAAGTCTTATCTGGAAGAGAAAGGTGGATAACTGGATCAGCTCGCCGCCTATCGCCTATGGCGGAAGGGTATATCTTGGCGTTTATGACAAAAAGATATACGTCCTCGATCAGAGGAGCGGTAAGATCAGGGATAGGATCCCGATGAAGACCGAGATCGGGGGGGTATTGTATATCTGTACACAAGGGGTGCTTCGTCCGCTGCAGCCCATGAATCAAGCGGAGGGGATAAGAAAGAGGATACCGTTTTCACAGAGCTATCCGGTGATAGCGAACGGATATATCTTCATAGGCTCCCGCAAAGGCGCCCTTCATGTGCTCTCACAGTCGGATTGGCATGAGGTTTTCTCCTTTTCCGTCGGGGGCGGAGTCGATTCAACCCCGGCCGTATATGACGGAATGGTCTACTTCGGATCGTACGACGGATACGTCTACGCTTTGGCAGGCAAAAGCTACGCGGAGAAGCCATCCCAGGGGATTAAGGGGCAGGGTAAGAGATGCTTTGTTATAGGCAGATCGGCGGTTTACGATCGTCCCGAAGGCGAAGTTATCACCTATGTGAACGACGGTGAGATATTGCCCCTGTACGAGGAACAAAACGGATGGTATAGGGTGAAGCTTCCCGATGGAAGTTTCGGCTGGATGAGCTCGGCGATGCCGATCGGGCGATCCGAACACGATCTTCTCATTCCTGAGGGAATCAGCAAGCTCGATACGCTTAAGCTGAAGCTCGGCGGCGAGTTTCCCATATGGTCTCCCGACGGCAAAGCCGTCGTCTACCCGCTCAGAACGGAGCTTAAAGGACAATACTGGCATGCCGACGAGATATGGGTTACCTTTCCCGAAACGGGTAAGTCTCAGAAGCTCTGCTCAGCTAGCATCTATAACCCATATCTCTCGTGGTCTTTAGACGGCAAATGGATAGCGTTTGAGACCTATGATTCCAACGTCAGTCACATCTGGGTCGTCAGCCGAGATGGGACGGATCTGAGACGGGTGACTAAAGGCGAGGCGCCATCTTTCTCCTCCAAGGCGCATAGGATCACCTTCAGGCGCAGACGAGAGCTCGTGGATTCAGTCTGGGTGGTCAACATCGACGGATCGGGCCTGAGAAGGATCAAAACCATCCTCATAATGGGCACACCACAGCAGTATCTCTACCTGCTGCCGCCCAGATGGTCACCCGATGGCAGAATCATAGCGGTGGGAACTAATGGCGAATATTACCAGTCGGGAGAGGCTAAGATATTGCTTTTGGGGGTCCAAGGTGGCGTTGAGTCGAAGATAATCCACAGCCGGTCGAAGAAAGTCTCCGAGATAAGCTGGTCCCCTGACGGAAGATATCTGGCGTATGTGCTTTCAGGTAATCCCGGCGTCAGGCCGGATGCTCCGATAGATAAAAGGCTGTTCCTGCTTGACATACGGACACAAAACGTCATCACATTCAATCACACCTCGCCGACTTGGTCGCCTGACGGTCGATTTCTGGCTTTTATGGAACATGACGATAGGGCGGGGATAAACTGGAAGGTATGGATATATGAGGTCAACACAGGCCGCAAACAATTGCTACTCGTCTCAAGGGGGGATCTATCGAAGCTGGAATGGATGCCGGACGGAAGGCTATGCCTGTGGGTGACGAGCAAATATATAAGAGGCGGAAGATATAGACCGGCTCAGACGACAGGATATATCCTGAGCTTTGATTATATTCGGTGAGTGAGATGGAGGGAAAGACAAGAGGATTGATCGTTGCGCTTAATACCAGTCTCTCCTCTTTTAAGGAGATTTCCTTCGCCTATCTTTTCGGTTCTGCCGTGAGGAGCTGTCCCGCCCGCGGATACGGATGGGATTTCCGGGATATCGATATAGCCGTTTACCTTCTGCCCTGTCCGGCCTCTTCCTACGAGCGATTTAAGCTTGCCATGCGCATTGGACGTGCAGTGGAGAGGGCTATCTCCTTTTACCGCGAGGTAGATGTTCAAATTCTAAACGAAGCACCTCCCTTCTTCCAATATAAGGTGATAAAAACAGGTCAACTTATTCTTCAGCGCGATGCTCGATGCCGGATTCGCTATGAAGCACACCTTCTTTCTCAATATCTGGACTATCAACCGGTGTGGGAGGAGTTTATAAATCGATATTTTAACGGGGATAACGGTATGGAACAGCGAGCTGAGGTTTTCCAACATTTCCAGGAAATGGACGAGGCATTGGCGGACTGGGAACGATACCGAAGAGACATCACTGCAGAGATGATACGCTCGAACAGAGATACAAGGAACATGGTTATGCATGCGATGCTAATTTCCATCCAATCCTGTATTGATATCGCCAACCATCTCATCGCACAGAGAGATCTGCGACGTCCCTCTACCTATAGAGAAACCTTTGAAATTTTAACTGAAGCGGGAGTTATCCCTCAGGAATTGGGTGAAGAGCTGGCTGATTTAGCGGGTTTTCGCAATGTATTGGTGCATCTCTATTGGAGAGTAGACCTGCAGCGCGTATACGAAATCCTTCAAAATGGATTAACACCTCTCTACCGGTTTCGAGATGTAATCCGCCGATTCCTGGGGCCGCGGAAACCTAGGCAGTCCGAGGGACCAGAGGCAGGAAACGATGAAGGACAGGATCGCCGTTATCGACGTCGGAACCAATTCCGTCCTGCTCCTCATATGTCAGATCGAGGGCGATCGCCTGAGGACCATTCGCGATGAGGCCGTCATAACCCGCCTCGGCGAAGGATTGAGACAAAGCGGATCTCTGTCTCGAGAGGCAATGGATCGAACTACGAGGGCGATACTCAAATACATCGACCTATCCCGCAGGATGAACCTCAAGAGGGTGGTGCTCTTAGGCACAAGCGCCCTCAGGGAGGCGCGTAACTCAGATGAGTTCATCGATATGATACGAAGGAACACCGGAATTGAGCTTAAGATTATATCGGGCGAGGAGGAGGCGAGGCTTTCCTTCATCTCTGTCGCCCGCGATCCCGATCTCGCCCTATCGAAGGGGATCATTGCCGTAATGGACATCGGTGGGGGAAGCACGGAGGTGATCCTAGGAAGGGGCGGGGAGGTAACATTTCATCATAGCTTCAAGGTCGGGGCGGTTAAACTCACAGACGAATTTCTCAGATCTGACCCCCCGCGGGAAAATGAGATGACGGAGATGATGGAGTACCTCAGAAGGAGATGGACGGAGATACCGGAGGAACGGATCGACTGTATGGTCGGGATCGGCGGAACGGTTACCACGATAGGGGCGATGAAGTTGAAGCTACCTCAGTTCGATCCGTCCGCCGTTCACGGAATGGATCTCAGACGGGAGGAGGTGGAGGGGATATTTCAGACGCTCATCTCCGTTCCCACCTCTGAAAGGGCGGAGATCCCGGGAATGGAACGTGGAAGGGCGGATATCATCGTGGCGGGCGTGGCGATACTCCTCTCGCTGATGTCCAGATTCGAGATCGACGAGGTGAAGGTAAGCTGTAAGGGCTTACGATATGGGGCGGCTTACCTATTGAAAGGAGATGATGGGGGTGTTATAATACCTGTGCTATGCGAGAGGGAGAGTTAACCCTGATCTCAGATTCCACCGAACGAACGATAGAGATCGGAGTGAGGCTGGGGGAGAGGCTCGAGCCGGGGGATATCGTCTCGCTGATAGGCGAGCTCGGTTCGGGCAAGACCTGTTTCGCCAGGGGGGTGGCCATCGGTTTGAAGGTGGACCAGCGATACATCAGCAGCCCCTCCTTCATCATCGTCAACGTCTACCCGGCCAGATATCCGGTGTTTCACATTGATCTCTACCGATTGAGCGGAAACGAGGAGATCGAGGAAGTAGGGATCGTCGAGATGATAGAGGAAGGCGAGGGCATATACCTGATTGAATGGGCCGATCGGATGATCGATCTGCTGCCGCCCGAGAGGCTTGACGTCCACCTTACCTGGATGGATGAGACAAGACGCGAGATCAAAATGATCGGGCGAGGTGAAAGATATGCCTACGTCTTGAAGGAGCTGAAAGGATGCTTGTCCTGGGGATAGACACGGCAACACCGATAGGAAGTATAGGGCTTATCGAAGATGATATGGTGATCGCCGAATATGTGCTGAACGTCGTAGAGACCCATTCCGCGAGGTTAATGCCGGCTCTGGATGATATGCTGAGGCGGGCATCGGTCGATCGATCGGAGATCGACGCCATAGCGGTTACCAGAGGTCCGGGCTCGTTCACAGGGGTGAGAGTGGGGGTGGCGACGGCGAAAGGATTAGCTTTCGCCCTTAAAAAGCCGATCATCGGCGTCATATCGCTGGATGTTCTGGCCTTCAATCTTCGCTTTTACGGAGGAATTATCTGTCCTATGCTTGATGCCAGGAGAGGGGAGGTCTACGCCGCGATATATCAAGGGGGAGATGAACTGAGGAGAACCTCAGATTACCTCTGCTCTCCCGTCGATGACGTGCTCGATCTGATAGATAAGCCCGTCCTGTTTTCCGGGAGCGGTGCCAGGAAGTATAGAGAGGCTATCGAAAGGAGGTTGGGGGGGACGGCGAATTTCGCCGATCATGTGTTCGACCTCCCCAGGGGGAGCGTCGTGGCTGTGCTGGGATTAGAGCGATTGAAGAGAAGGGAAAGCGATGAGCTCTTCAATTTCGTGCCTCTCTACCTCAGGCGACCGGAGGCAGAGGTGAAGCTGGAGTCAGGCGATCTGCCTGACAAATCGCTTCTGTGAGGTGATATGTGCTTATCCTGGGAATAGACACCTCCTGCGATGAGACATCGGCAGCCGTCGTAAGGGACGGCAGGGAGATTCTCTCGAACGTCATATCCTCACAGATCGACCTACATAGCCGTTTCGGGGGAATCGTCCCGGAGATCGCCTCGAGGAAGCATACAGAGATGATACTCTACGTCATACAATCGGCGATGGATGAGGCCGGAGTTAGCCTAACGGATCTGGGAGCTATAGCGGTGACCAATCGTCCCGGACTGATAGGGGCGCTGCTCGTGGGCATAGCTGTCGCCAAGGCGATAGCCTACTGCCTCAGGCTTCCACTGATAGGGATCAACCACGTGGAGGGACATATTTACTCCGGGTTTCTGGCCAATCCTGATATACCCGTCCCTCATATCTGCCTGACCGTCTCAGGAGGACATACGATCCTGGCCGAGGTTCGAGATGTAACGGAATATGAGCTTTTGGGGAGCACTGGCGATGATGCCGCCGGTGAAGCATTCGATAAAGTCGCGCAATATCTGGGTCTAGGTTTTCCCGGCGGGCCGATCATCGATCGATTGGCCAAAAGGGGAGACGAAAAGGCGGTGGATTTTCCTCGACCGATGATCCGAAGCGGCGATTATAACTTCAGCTTCAGCGGGCTGAAAACCGCCGTGAAAAACTTCGTCATAAAGGCCAAAAAAGAGGGAGGGATGCCCAGGATCGAGGACATAGCGGCCAGCTTCCAAAAAGCCGTCGTGGATGTCCTTGTGGAAAAGACGATAAGGGCGGCCCGAGAGAAAAACGTTTCGGCTATATCCGTCACAGGTGGCGTCGCCGCAAACAGCAGGCTCAGGGCGGAGATGGCTGCAAAAGCAGGTGAGATCGGAATACCGGTTTTCCTGCCGCCTTTAAGGCTTTGCACGGATAACGCGGCTATGATAGCCGGTCTCGCCTATCACAGATATAAATCGGGCGAGGCGGCTGATCTCGATTTGAACGGATACGCCAGCGCACTGATAGGAGAGTGAAATGGGGTGAAGATCATTAGGATCAAATCCGAATATGACATCCGGTCGGCCGTCGGCCAGGCGGTTGAAACCCTGAAATCCGGCGGAATCGTGATCTTCCCAACCGATACCGTCTATGGGGTTGGAACCGACTCCTATAATCCGGAAGCCGTTTCCAGGCTTTATGAGGTGAAAGGACGGGAGAGATCCAAGCCCATACCCCTTCTCGTCTCCTCAGTCGATCAGGTGGAGGAGATCGCCGATTCCATACCCGAAGGGTTTTACAGGCTGGCCGATCGGTTCTGGCCCGGCGGGTTGACGATGGTATTGAGGGTGAAGCGGGGAAAAATGCCGGATGTGCTGAATCAGGGAGGCGAGACGCTCGGATTCAGGATGCCCGATCACGATCTGACGCTGGAGATAATAGAGTCCCTCGGCCGCCCCGTCGCCGCAACCAGCGCTAACCCCTCTGGCGAGGGAGCGATCAGATCCTTCGAGGAGTTCAAGGATGATTTCCTGGAGAGGATCGACCTGGCGATCGACGGCGGAGAGTGCATGGGCGGGGTGCCATCGAGCGTGATCGACCTGACCTCCAGCTCGCCGAGGCTGATCAGAGAGGGAGGCATATCGACCGTTATGATCGCCGAGTGCCTGGGAACACCCCTTGAAGCGGAGGAAATGCCGCCCAAACCCTTCACGGTGCTCTTCGTCTGCACCGGCAATATCTGTCGAAGCGCCATGGCCGAATGGATGTTGAGGGAGAAACTGCGGCAGAGGGGACTTGAGGATAAAATCCGTGTGCTCTCCGCCGGCACGCTTGCCCTTTTCGGCAACGAGCCGAGCGAAAACGCAAAAGAGGTGATGGGGGAGATCGGCATCGATATTTCAGAACACCGATCCAGGCAGCTCTCAAGGTGGCTCTTGAGACAGGTCGATCTGGTATTGGTGATGGCACGTCATCACCGAAGTTCCGTGAAAAGGCTTCTGCCTCAGGCTGAGGAGAAGGTCTTCCTGCTCTCCGAGTTCGCCGGCGAGGGGAGTGGAGATGTCGATGATCCTTACGGAAAATCGATCGACGAATACAGGAGATGTCGAGACCAGATCGAGAGATATCTGGACCTCATCGTGGAGAAACTAGCCCTTATCGTGGAGGAAAAAGGGATATGAGATGGAGGAAAATAGCGATCGGGAGTGACCACACCGGCATACAGATGAAGGAGGAGATAAAGAGATTTCTCAGGGAGTTAGGATATGAAGTTGAGGATCTTGGAGCCTATGATGAAAATCCATCCGATTATCCGATCTACGGCAGAAAGGTCGGCGAGGCGGTCGCAATGGGCCGATTTGACGCCGGGATCGTCATCTGCGGCACAGGAATAGGGATATCCATCGTGGCTAATAAAGTCCCCGGTATAAGGGCGGCGGCCTGTTACTCGACCGATATGGCCCGGGTCGCCCGAACCCATAATGACTCAAATATCCTGGCCCTCGGCGCACGGATAACCGCCATCTATCTGGCCAGGGATATCGTTAAAACGTGGCTTGAGACGGAATTCTCCGGAGCTGAAAGGCATGTCCGGAGGCTAAACGAGATAAGGGAGATGGAGATCGAATATACCTGCAAAGACAAACAGGGAGGGTGAAAGATGTGGTTCTGGCATGAGGGTGAGCATTACATCAGACAATCGGGCTCTTCAGGGGCCGAACCCAGAAAGGCTGCCTCAGGAGGATTATGTCTCGGCGGGGGATGGGGCGCTAAATCCAGCGATTATGTCGAATATGAGATCGAAACTCCAACCGATATGAGACTCTATCTGCACATACGATACGCAAAGGAATCGGGACAGGCCCTATACGACCTGACGCTGGACGGTAAGCTGGTGGGTGAGAGAAGCCCTTCGCTCACCTTTCAGCCGACAGGCGGTAACGGAGATAGAGCTGAGGACTGGAGATTCGTCTCCATACCGCTGGGAAGCATTAAGGGCGGCAAACATCTGATCAGGATTCAATCGAAATACTCCGAGAACCAGGTGCTCATAGACGGCTTCTTCGTGGGCGACGCCGACTTCTACCCGCCTGAGGATTTCGACGCCTTCAAACTTTCCATCGAAGAGAACGAGCTGGAGTGGGCCAGAAATATGATGACACACGTGGATCTGCTCCAAACCCCACGCCAGCCCCGTAAGACTCCCAGGATGGAGTTCAACGAGGTGTTGAACCTGATCCGTAACGTCCCGTCGGAACTCCGACACGTGTATCAGGGAACGGCGCTGAAGCCCTCATCCTATTTCCTCAAAAGCTATGACGTCGGTCAGCCCATAGATTACGCCCAGGATTTCGTCTGGCACCTGCTGAGGAAGGAAAGGGAGTTCGATATCCCTAAGGTTGGAAACGTCGGCCTGATCAACCCCAACACCGATATCGCCTATCTCATCGGCGTGCAGATGCAGGGCGAGGATCTGAGACTACACCTTTTCAGCGACCCGCTCCTACATCTTATAGACCTCTATGTCGAGGAGATCAGGATCGCTGAGGGGCTAACGGCTACAGCGATCTTCCTCCCATATGACGGCTCCACGCTCATGACGGCAGTTATAGTCGAGAACAACACCGATGATACCACATTCTTCAACATCTATCAGATGACCTTCAAGGAGCCGCCAGAGGACAGGCCGATACAGCGTTACGGACGAAGCGTTCTGGTCAGCACAGGTAAGATGAGATGGACCGGATACAACAACAATAACGACTCCCTCGTGGCCTGCTATGACGAGTGGGTGGGGCCAAAGGCCGACAGACGCATCGGAAAGCTGATCACCGTCATGACGTCGACCGAAAGGCCATCCGGTCACCTCTTTAGAAATGAGCTGACGGGACCGATCGCTCGCATGCATCCGATAAGATACGAATCGCTCAAATACAGGGTCACGATCAGATCGGGCGAGAGAAAGTTGATCCTCTTCGGGCTGGCCTTGTGTAGATACTCCAACTACCCGATCCCGACCGTCAGGGGTGTGCAGCATTATCCCCAGATGAGCGACGAAGAGGCGTTGATCAAGGCATTGCAGCAGGCGTGGAGGCCGTTCGAATCGGATTGGCAGGGACAGGTGAGGGAGAGCATAAACAGATATAGATCCATGCCTAAAGTCTTCCTGCCAGTTGAGGGATGGGAGAGCAGTTTCTACGCGTCGTTAGAGCTGCCCAGAGCTGAGACCTATAGCCCATACATGAACATGCCCGTCCCGTTCTACAACTTCTGCCGCGCTCAGGGACAGCAGCCTTACGGCTGGTGGACATACGGGGAACACGCCCATGAAAGCCTTTCGGTCTTCACCACCGTCCTCACCGATCCCAAGCTCGCCCAAAATCACGTCATGGGACATATCCTCAGACAGAGGCCCGACGGCATGTATCCCTACGGCGTCAACCAGCTCGACACACGGGAAAGGCCCGCAGATGAGGCCACGTGTCCGCTGTTGATGTGGGAGGCCTGGAACTCGTATCTCTGGTCGGGCGACAGGGAGTTCCTCCAAAGGGCATATGAGAGCGGAAAGAGAAACCATGAATGGTGGATGACCAATCGAGATCGGACCGGAAAGGGCTTGAACTTCTGGAGGGATTATCACGAGACGGTCCGCGACGACAAGGACCTGCCGACCTGGACGTCCACCGGTGGGGCGATGAATCAGGAGGCGCTCGACCTGAACTGCTATCTCCTGATGCAGGAGAGGGTTCTGGCTGAGATGGCTGAGGAGTTGGGATTATCGGAGGAGGCCCAATCCTTCAGGGAGGCGGCGGAGAGACGGGCCGCGACCATGAACGAGATGTTCTGGCACGAGGAGGACGGCTGCTATTACGGCAGAGATCTCAAGACGGGCAGATGGGCGAGGGTCAGGGATATCTCCACCTTCCTGCCGCTTTGGGCCGGGCTGGCCGATGAGGAGAGGGCCAAATCCATAATCCGATATCTGGATGACCCGAACGAGTTCAAGACCGACTTCCCAGTGCCTACCCTCTCACTGGGCGATCCGACCTTCGGCGGTGATAAACACTGGCACGGAGGCAACTGGGTTGAGATGAGCTGGCTGGTGATGCTGGGGCTGAAACGATACGGATACTACTCCAAAGCCTCCGAGCTGGCTTACATCAACACGAAGATGGTCTTCGATGTCCTTCAGAAGACGGGCCATTTCCGCGAATACTATAACTCCCTCACAGGCGAACCGGCAGGGGGATGCCTGTATGATTATATTTGGAGCTGCCTGCCGGCGGCGTTCGTGGTGAACGTGATCTTTGGGATCGAGCCGAGACGGGACGGAATCGAGATAATGCCCGCCCTGCCGGAAGGCTGGAACGGGATATCAATCGAGGGATTACCCATCAGAGGGAAGCGCGTCTCGCTGACCGTCAAAAGGAGTCCCGAGCTGAAGATCGCCAAGGTCACGGTCAACGGTAAGGGGGTCAGACAGATCGGAAATCGGGGCGCCTTCATCCCGTGGGAAAGGCTGGAGGATGAAAACGTCATCGAAATCCAACAGCCGCCCAGGATTAAAGGATAAACCCTTTACGCTCGTATTATCGCTCCGCAGAACACCAACTATTGATTCCAGGTACCGAGGGCAGGGGGGTGTATGAAAAATCTGTAGGTGATTTGAGTTCACCCCCACCTAGCCTCCCCCATCGAGGGGGAGGAACTTAAAGCTCCCCTCCCTAGATGGGAGGGGTTGGGGGAGGGTGGATAATAACGACCTA
>JAGGXZ010000170.1 GCA_021162805.1 Candidatus Poribacteria bacterium | reverse complement strand
TCTGGTATCCCAGGAATTCATCTCTTTCTGCCTCAAGTATCTCCTCTATCAGAACTCCTGTCATCTGCTTGATGACCTGTTGAAGGCCAACCAAATCGGTGTTCTCGACACATGATTGTATTAAATCCATCCCAAGTGTAAACATACCAAAGCCAGAGAAGCGACAAGCATTTCCCTACTCTTAGAATACCCCTTCCTCCGACGAGCTAACCTCTTCAGACGATCCCTCAAGATAGAATGCCTCCCCTCATTCCGATTCACCTTGCCAAACCTATCAACCTCACGCCGATTGTAGGGAAGCCAATTGTAGACCTCATAACCATCTGTGTAATATCTCTCTGCAGAAGGCATCTGATCATACAACCGCAGGCAGGTTTCTTCGCTCCTATCTCCCACCTGGAAGATCACCTTCCTGCCATCCAAAACAGCAGTCCAGATCCAGATGCTGCTTCTCTTATCTCCCTTGCGTGCTCCAGCTTGGTCGCCTGACAGGAGTTGAGATGGAGCGAATTAAAAATCGCTTGTCTTCCCCCTGCCAAGGGATTTCAGAAAGGAGGTGTCGTTATGTCTGGTGAGCACAAATCTCCCCTTTTCATACTCGAAGGTCGTGATCCCACATGTGTCCATCTTTATGTTCCAGAAGTGGGAGTTGTCCAATCCCAGCAGCGCACATATCAGGACCTTGTTCACCACCCTATGGGACACCAGAGCGATGATGCTTTCCCCGCTGCCATATTCATCTATGAGCTCCTCCACCAACCTGACTCCCCTTTCTCTGACGTCATCCAGGCCCTCACCGTTAGGCATCCTCACCTCGTGAGGGGATTCGAGCCATTTGCGGTAGAGCTCTCCATACCCTTCCTTGACCGTTTCATGCGGTAGGCCCTGCCATTCTCCGAAATCGAGGTCCATTAACCCCTCGGTGATCTCAACGTCGATATCGTGATGCTTCGCTATCATCTCGGCGGTTTTTAAAGCTCGTTTCAGGGGACTGGAGTAGACGGCGAGTATGTTCTCATGGGAGAGATATTCGCCCAGCAGCTCTGCCTGCTTCACCCCCGTTTCATTAAGCTCGACGTCGATCCTGCCCCTGAAGACTTCCCTCACGTTCCATGCGGTTTCACCGTGTCGTATGAGCATGATCGTCATCCCAGCATCCTCCTTTTTATACTTCAAAGCCCTCAGGCAGAAAGGCGACGTAGACCTGAGGGATTCCGGTTTTATCCGAGTTGAAAATCACCTTGCGTCTATCGGGGCTGATCGCCGGATGAGGGTGGGTGTGCTGTGACGCGCCGCATGACGCCTCCGAACGACATATCATCCTATGCTCACCTGTCTCGACTGAGCCCACGACGATCTCGCCGCTCCCGATTATATCGCAGACGAACCATCGCCCATCCAGGCTCGAATGGACGTGCCAAAAGTGCGCCTTATCCGAGATCAATCTATACTCCGGATCGCCCGCTTTTATCCTGACGACCGGATGCCCCGACTTTGTCGATAGGGTGGCTATCACCTCATCGCTCACCCCCAACCAGCATTGATGTCCCTGTACGCGCACCTTACCATCGCGGCCTATCTTGAGCCTTCTCAGGTTCGATCCATCGTCACCTATTATGAACATCGTCGCGCCGAGCTCATCGGTGAGCCTGACAAACTTGCCCCTTTCATCCATCCGGTGTCCCGTGTTTTCCTGTATAAGCAGGTCATACCTCCCACCGCGGTGGTATTGTGGATGAGCGTTCGGGATCTCGCTGTGGCTGAAGACGATCTTCACCGAAGGCTCGTCGAGATCGAATCTCAATATGCTCCATTCCCGCTCTCCGGTGCGCATCGCGGTGACGAGTCTCCTCCCGTCGGCGGATATCGTCGAAAGCGGATAAACCCTCCCCCTGCGTTCCGCCTCAAGCAGCCTCTCATCGGAGAAGGTCTCGAGGGAGATCCTCTTTAAAACGAGCCTGTCTCCCTCCTCGACGAGGTAGTACATCCACCTCCCATCGGGCGATACCGACGGCGCCGTAGCGCCCTTCTCCCCCGTCAGGGTTATAAGCTCCCGCGCATCGAAGTCGTAAAGGCAGAACTGTCTACCCCGATCGGGATTGAGCTCAGCCAGGATAAACCTCCTCGAGTCGGGCGTGAAGACGGGAGCTTCCGGATAGATCACGGTGTGCCCGAAGGGAGGATGTGTGATCTGCTCGACGATCACCTCGTTCATCACTTACCCTCCTTATCTTTGCTTACGCCGTGCTATGATCACCTTGGGGTCGAAGCTGGTCGAGCCCGGATAAAAGGCGGGGATATCAGCGCCTGCCCCCTCGATCCCATTCGCCAGATGGAGAAGCGCCAGCGGCAGGGCGCCGTTGATATGTGTACATCCGTCCCTGCCTTCCTCGCCGGTCGTGAAAAATCCGTCCACGAGATATCTCCGCGCAAGCTCCTCGACCATATCCGCCGCCACGTTCAGGAATCTCCCCTCATCCGTGGCCCGATGTAGCTCAAGCAGACCGAAGATGGCACAGATATCGTTTTGCAGGCCCATATCGGTGAGACAAACCCGATCGACGGTCTCATCGAGGATATCGCCCCATCCCATACCTTGTGCTAGGCTGCCAACCATCTCGCGCAGAAGTGGATCGCCGGTGAGGCGATAGGCCTTCGCATAGGCGAGGAACATCAAACCGTTGGCGCGCACCTTCTGGAGCTTCCTCGGACTGCAATACCCCACACCCTCCATGCAATCGGAGGGTGAAAGCCTCATACCATCGGCGAGAACGGGGTGGAAGCTGTGATCGGAAGGATCATAGGAGTGCTTGCCGAGGGCGGTTAGATCCTCGAGGACGAACTCAAGGAACTCCCTACCCTCCGAGTTCCCCAGCTCCTCGAATAGGTTCAGAAATGTGATCGCCACCCGCCCATAGCGCGTCTGGATCACGCCGTTCGTGATGACCGTCGTTTCGTTGACGTCCTGTCGATCCGATAGGGGTTTTTTGAAGGAGATTCGGACGCGACAGGGTTCCCTACGGTTGAACTGATATCCGCCGAGGCCCGTCCTCTCGTTACGGATCTCATCATATCGGCCCATTAGGCGCTTCGCCCAGATGAGCGGTCTTTCATCGCTGCTCAGTTTAAACAGCATGGTCGCCGAGTAGATCAGGTCGCTTCCCGTGTTGATGAAGGAGAGACAGGCGTTATCTATGATTGGAAGCGATCCTCCTCTGTATTCGTGATCCCAAGAGGCGCCTCTATCCCACGGGGCGTATTCGCCATGACGGTTAAAAAGCAATGTGGACCAGTTCCTCACATGTCGGTTCCAGAAACCCTCGATGAGCCATCTGGTCGCCTCCGGATCGACCTGATAGAGAAATGGATAGTGGGGATAGACGCATTTCAGCTCGTGATTCCCGATGAGCGGCCTATCCTCCAGCAGATCGTATGTCGTATGGCCGCCCCAGTATAACATGCCGCTGGCGGGGTTCTGTAGTTTCTTGAGGGCATAGGCGATCCATTCTCGGGCCCGATCCTGATACCGATTTTTCCCCGTTATATCGCTCAACCCCTCGAGGATTCGGAGGAAGTTCTGTTGACAGGCCAGATTCGAGAGGATATGTCCCTCCCATCTGCGCGGCTCACCCGATTTCAGATCGATCGCATCCGCCAGAAGGGGCGTCTCATATCTCCCATATCGGTCGCGACACCGTTCCAGAACCTCATCGGCGAATACCTCGACCGGATCGACAAACCTCCTTCCTGTGGAAGGATCTATGTCCTTCATAATCAACCTCCATCCTGAGCCTCTCGCTCAATTTTACACCCCGCTCAATTTAGGGTCAAGTTAAATGCGCAGGCTGAATATTCGAATGGGAATACCTCGCTGCCAAATCCCCATGTATCCTCGTGAGGACCCGCGCTTGATCTTTATTTCATTTTGTGCTATAAAAGGATTCTGAGATTGATCGAGGGAGCCCCTCAGCAGTTGACCGAAAGTGTGTCAAAGTAAGTCAAGGTGTGCCAATGCACACAGGGCTTCTTAAGAACAGGTTAAGGTTTAGGTTGAGGTTAAGAAGAATCTCAACCTTAACCTTAGCCTTAACCTCTGTTGGTGGCCGCCTACGTGAACGGTTCTCGCTTGGCGAGTAAGCATGGCAGGGTATCGCACCAGCCCTGTCTGGCAAAACCGTCACATTGCCGAGGTGCACCTTAACCCCGAAAGGGAGAGGCAGGAATG
>JAGGXZ010000169.1 GCA_021162805.1 Candidatus Poribacteria bacterium | reverse complement strand
CACAATTGGTAGGCTTCGGCTCATAGAGCGGCCGGGAGCCTTGGTCTATCTGCCGCAATGGGATAGAAAGGAGGGGGTTCCTCAACCGGCAGATAGGTCAGTTTGACACAGTTTGAGGAACCAGGTTAAACGGTCTGATTATGAAGAGGTTAATACCCGTCCTGATCCTGATCCTCATCGCCTCCGGATGCGGCGAGGGGGAAAAGAAGAACGAGGAGGGTTTCCATCCTTCGCCCAAAGGAATCGTCTATGGATGGGTGAAGGATGGAACGTCCAAGGAACCGATCCCGAACGCCAAGGTCACCCTAAGAGATGAAACCGCCACGACCGATCAGGATGGAAACTTCTATTTCACGGATGTGGAGTATTCGGAAGGTCTCAACCTGGAGGTTTCGGCGCCTCATTATAAACCTTACAGCGAGTCCATAACCCTTAAGAAGCCGGAGCTCAGCAGGGTTATCTATCTGAAAAGGGATTTCGATCCTCAGAAGGAGATAGAATCCCTGATAGACAGGGTGGAAACGCTGATTGCCTCGGACGACCCGAAGGATATCCCGGAGCTGAAATCGCTCTTTTCCAAACAGTACAAGGCCTCCGATGACGATGCCACGACCTTCGTCGTCTCCCTGGGGCTTATCCCGAAGAACTACGACGATATCTTCCCCTGTGTGAGCTCGATATTCAAGAAATACGACGAGATTAAATTCGACTTCTCAAATATAAGGGTAACCGCTCCGACGGCATATCGAGCCGACGCCAGGATGTCGCTCACCATAAGCGTCAAAAAGGCCGAGGAGGATAAAAAGGCCGAGGTCGATCTGAAATGCACCCTGTCGCTGGTCAGGGGGAGCGGCGATTGGCAGATAAGCTCGTGGAAGCTAAACGAGATAATCGAAATAAGACAGTGAGGAGGTGATGGGTGAAGGTTGCCGTCTTGATGGGCAGCGATTCGGACTGGGGCGTCATGAAGGAAGCGGTGATGACCTTGAAAGAATTCGACGTCCCGTTTGAAGTCGAGGTGATCTCTGCTCATAGAACCCCACGCCGGGCCGCTGAATTCGCCTCAGAGGCTAAGGGGAAAGGCATTGAGGTCATCATCGCCGGGGCGGGCAGGGCGGCACATCTGGCGGGTTTTATAGCGGCGCATACCACACTCCCTGTCATCGGAGTGCCGATAGGCGGAGGAGCGTTAGGGGGGGTGGATGCCCTCTACTCGACGGTGCAGATGCCCCCTGGCGTGCCCGTCGCCACGGTCTCCATCGACGGAGCCCGTAATGCTGCCCTGCTCGCCGTAGAGATACTCGCCCTGAAGTATGAGGAGCTGTCCCAAAAGCTGAAGCTTTATAAGGATGAGATGGCTCGAAAGGTAGCTCAGAAGTCCGAGAGGATCAGATCGAAGCTCTCGGAGGAGGGATTGAGCGGTGGATAGCGAGGATATCGAGGCGGGGGGAGATATGTGCCGTCGGAAGGATATGGTCTTCATCTTCCACTCGGACGGCAGGCTCTGGGAGGTGCTGGAGGATCTGATCGCCATCGGAATCAACGCCCTCCATCCCATAGAACCCAAGGCGATGGATATCGTCGAGGTTAGGGAGAGGACGCGGGGCGGCTCTGCCTGATCGGAAACATAGACCTGGGATATACCCTCACAAGGGGGACCCCGGCCGAGGTCGAGGAGGAGGTGAAGGAGAGGATCAAGGCGTTGGCCCCGGGCGGAGGATACTGCGTCAGCAGCAACAACTCGGTCACCGAATATGTCCCCCTGGAGAACTACAACGCCATGCGCCTGGCGACCCTCAGATACGGAAGGTATCCGATTTCACTTGACTGAAAAGGGTCGCTTTGTTAAACTTTCCCACAAAAATAACCGAAAAGGAGGGTGATGTAGAGGATGCCCAACGACAAGAAGAAGCACCGCAAGAAAGTGAAAAGGCACAAGTTCAAGAAGCTCAGAAGGAAGAGAAGGCATCGCACCAAACGGTGAGGCTGAAATGAAACCGGTCGGTATATCCCTTGTCGGCGTGGCGAATTTCGCCCGTAGCCACGAAAAGACCATCCGGAGGATGGTCAAAGAAGGGTTGGCTCTCTTCAGAAGCGTCTTGATTCGAAATCCCAGAAAATATCCTGAGGACGTTGAAAGGTTCAGATCGGAAGGGATCACCGTCTACGAATCGTATGAGGAGATGCTGGAGGAGGAACAGAGAAAAACGGAGATCATCGCCCTTCCGACATCCATTCACACCCACAGTGGGATGACGATAGAGGCGCTTGAAGCGGGATATAACGTCATCGTCGAAAAACCTCCTGCACCGACCATACAGGAGCTGGACGCTATGATCCAGGCCGAGCGAAACAGCATCGGCTTCTGTGTGGTCGGATTCCAGAACCAATCTAAAAACACCGTTCGCGCTATAAAGGAGGCCGTCTGTGAGGGGAAATTGGGTAGGATCAAGGAGATCGTCGTCAAAGCCCGCTGGGCGAGGCTTGACAGCTACTACGCCAGAAATGATTGGGCGGGCAGGCTGATATGCGACGGCAGATATGTCCTGGACGGCCCCACGAACAACGCCCTTTCCCATTACCTCAACAACGCACTCTACTACGCTTCACCCGAATGGGGCGAGTTCGCCAAACCGGTTAGGGTCAAAGCAGAGCTCTACAGGGGACATAGGAACATCGAGACGGAGGACACCTGCTGTGCACATCTGGAGCTCGAGACCGGAACTCATGTCTACTTCTTCGTCACGCATTGTCCCAAAACGGATGTAGGGCCTGTGACGGAGGTGATCGGCACTAAGGGCAAGGCCACGTGGAGCATGAACGGACCTGCCGTGATGAGATACATAGACGGGACAGCTGAGACGGTGCCATACGATAGAAGATCTGAACACGACGAGGTGTTCCGCAACGCCATCAAATATCTGCGTAACGAATACTACGAACTCAACTGTCCCCTCGAAGCCACAAGGCCGTTCGTGTTGGCCGTGAACGGCATATTCGAATCGGCCGACAAAATCATCCCCGTGCCCGATGAATACGTGGAGCTCCTCCCGTTTCAGGACAGCATCAAGACCGTGATCAAGGGGATAGATGCGATCATCGACAGATCATATGCCCAGAGGAAGCTCTTCTCAGAACTCGACGTGCCATGGGCGAAGGAGAGCGATTGGTTCGATCTGACGGGATATACCAGATTTGAGAAAAAATTCGGCTGATCGGGTGATGTCACAGATGTATCCCAGTTGGAGGATACATGATCTCAGCGATTTCATAATCGAGAGCATCGATGCCGGCATCATACTCCTTGATGAGGAGATGAGGATCGTCAAGTGGAATTCAGGCATGGAGAGGCTAAGCGGATTCAGCAAGGACGAGGTGATAGGTAGGAAATATTTTGAGGTCTTCCCCCACCTGGAGCCCAGGTTTAAGGAGATACTCGTCCGGGTGATGGAGACGAAATCCCCTCATGAGATCAACCACTATGAACATCACACCCTTCGACGCGGCCCCATAGTCATAAATCGACGTATATACCCGCTGAGGGATGAGCATGATGTGGTGAGAGGCGTCGTCATAATCACGGAGGATATAACCGAGAAGGCTCTCCTTGAGGAACAGCTACGCCGAAAGAGCCAGAAGCTGGAGATGAAGGTCAGGGAGCTCAAAACGGTCATCGAGATCGTCAACGCCATGCAGAGCACCTACAGGCTGGAGGCGATCCTTTACATTATCCTCACCGGGATCACCGCCGGAAAAGGGTTGGGGTACAACAGGGCGATGCTCTTTTTGATGTCGGAGGACTTCAAGTGGCTTGAGGGTAAAATGGGGATCGGCCCGATCGACAGGGAAGAGGGATTCAGAATCTGGGAACAGATTCACGAGGACACCAGATCGCTTCGGGAGATGGTACTGGAGTATAACGGCGAGATCGAAAACTCCCCGCTTAACCTCGCTGTCAGGGAGATCCGCATACCGGCCGACAGGACCGACTCGCCGCTGATAAAGGCCATGAGCGAGAGAAGGGTGATAAAGTGGGATAGGGGAGATACGGACGAATACCTCCATAAGCTGAACCTCTCTACCTTCGTCGTACTGCCGATCCTCTCGTATGTCGAGCCGTTGGGCGTGATCGTGGTGGATAACATCGTCACGGGCGAGGAGATAGATGAGGATTCCATCGACACGCTGAAACTCTTCGCAACACAGGTGGCGATGGCGATAGAGAGATCGGTGCTGTATCAGGATCTGGACAGGCAGATCGAGAAGCTCAAACAGGCCAATGAGGAGATTCGAGCGGCACAGGAGCAGCTCTTGTACACCGAGAGGTTGGCCACCATAGGACAGATGGCCACGAACCTTGCTCATGAGATTCGAAATCCGGTCTCCGTAATCGGCGGATACGCTAGATCTGTCCTCAAGAGGATGGAGGACTCGGATGAACGGAGGGATTTCATACAGACCATAGTCGAGGAGACCGATAAGCTCGAGGAACTGTTGAGGCGAAACCTGGATTTCATTCAGCCGGCCGAGTTGAAGCTTGAGGCGCACGAGATCTCGTCGGTCATATCCACCGCCATATCGCTCGTCAGAAGGGAGTGCGAGGATAGAGACGTAAGGGTGCATCTCTCACTCGATGAAACTCCCGCTAGGATAATGGCGGATCAATATCAGCTCATCTACGCCCTCGTTCAGCTCGTCCGAAACGCCCTCCAATCCATGCCACAGGGAGGGGATATATGGGTGGAAAGCAGGGTTTCCGCGGGAGAGGGAACGGTGAGGATAGAGATAAGCGATACGGGATGTGGGATGTCAGAGGAGGTTCTGAAAAGGGCTTTCGATCCGTTCTTCACGACCGATAAGCTCAGATCCGGCCTGGGACTGACGATGGTTAAGAAGATCATAGAGGATCATAAGGGCAGGATAGAGCTCAAGAGCGAGGAGGGCAAGGGGACGACGGCTATCATTCTCCTTCCGCTGATCCGCGAAGCGGACTCAGAGGGATAACATGAGGGGCGGAGGTGACTGGGTTCCGAGCGACAAGGGCGTTTACCCCATAGATCTCCTTTATCGCCTCGGCGGTTAACACCTCATCGGGTTTCCCCATTTTGTAGGCGCGTCCCTCCTTCAGCAGGAGAAGCCTATCACAGTACTCGCCGGCGAGGTTAAGGTCGTGAAGGACCACCACGAAGGTCATCCCCTCCTCGGAGTTAAGCCGTTTTATCAGATCGAAGATCTCCATCTGATGTTTTAGATCGAGATGTGATGTGGGCTCGTCAAGCAGCATGACCTCCGGTTCCTGAGCGAGCGCCCTTGCGATTATGACCCTTTGAAGTTCGCCGCCGCTGAGCTCGTCCACGTGTCTATGGGCAAGCCTGAGCGTGTCGGTGTAATCCATCGCCTTCTCCGCTATCTCGAAATCCCTTTTGCCCTCGTTTTGGAACATGCCCAGATACGGCGCCCTGCCCATCAGGACGATCTCCCGAACGGTGAAGGGGAAGATGATAAAGCTCTGCTGAGGCACGACAGCTACCCTGCGGGCTATCTCCCTACGTCTCATCCTCCTGAGGTCCTTTCCCATGAAGCTCACCCTCCCGCTCCATGGGCGCAGGACGCCGCTGAGCAGCCTGAGGAGGGTGGTCTTGCCCGACCCGTTAGGCCCGATGATCCCCAGGATTTCCCCCTTCTCCACTTCGAAGCTCAATTCCTTTATGATCCGCTCATTTTCATATCCAAAACTCAGATTCTCGATCTTGTAGACTTTCACACCGTTTTGGAACGGTTTATCCCCATGGGGAACTCCACTCCTCCGTTTAGCGTGGCAACCTCTTGCAAGCCTCGTGAAATTAGAAGCGACATCATACATAACAAATATCGGCTATCCCTTTACCTTCTCCAACTCCCTGCGGAACTGATCTAGATCTCGGGCGATTACGGCGGTTCGGTGAAGTTGTTTTAGGATTTCCCTCACCTGAATGCTCTTTATCCGTTGGATCAGATCCAGAGGTAGAACTCCGAACTTGACCGACAGCGCCTCCAATACCATCTCTCTAGCATCCTCCAGCATACCTTGTTGTAATCCTTCCTCCTTGATTATCTCATAGGCTGGGGATTCTATCATGATGTCTCTCCTCCTATCAAGCAATCTTCTGACTATTCTCCCCGCTCTTCAGAACTTCCTCTCCTTCCATCCGCCATAAACTAATGACCTTATATCTGAACCAGACCGACCCATCCTCATACTTTTCTTGAACATCCTCCTTCCTATGGAAAAGAATCACAACGCTCATCACAGGGAGACGATATCTTATCCTAAACCTTGCATGATACTCCAACAACCTCAAGGGCAAATCCCAGTTCCATCTCGTCTGAAACTCCAACAAGATTATCTCCTCTCTCCCCTCAGCCGTCTTCACCCTCAAAGAGTAGTCGCTCCTCCTGAGGCTGGCTGTCTCTTGAGGAAGTTCTTCTATCAGCTCAACCTCCTGTGGGTCTATTCCTAGAAACCTCCTCAGTATCGCTTCCTTACCATGTTCCACTATCACTTTGGAAGCAACATCGTACTGCATATTGGTTACCTTTATAATCACGACGGTCATAACTTTTGTTAGATTATACCAAAGCTCTACATCTTATGACAAGCGACACGCCCAGTATTTCAGAAGGAAATCGGATGTGACTCACATAAGCGGCTTGCGATGCTTTCTCAAAAGATACACGAAGAAAGGGCCTCCGCAGATGGCCGTTACGACTCCTATCGGTATCTCACTCGGCGCGATCACCGTCCTGGCGAACGTATCGGCTATCACCAGAAACGAGGCACCGATCAGCGCCGACGACGGCATCAGTATCCTCTGATCGGTCCCCACCACCATCCTGGTTATGTGAGGGATGATCAGACCCACAAATCCGATCATCCCGCATGCCGCCACCGACGCTCCCGTCACGAGCGAGGCCATGACGAATACGACCAGCTTCGTCCTCTCCACATTGACCCCCAACTGAGCAGCGCTCTCCTCGCCGAGAGCCAACAGGTTCATATCGCGTGCCAGGCCATAGAGCACGATCGAGCCTATCAGGATGAGGACTGAGGCGGATATGGCCACGTTCGATGAGGGCAGGTTGAGATCGCCCATCGTCCAGAACTGGAACGTCCTGGCGTGTGTCAGGCCGGCCACGGATATGAGGAACATGATGATCGCCGAGAAGAAGGAGTTGACGATCACCCCGGCCAGAAGCAGGGTATATGCCGGAAGCCTGCCTCCGATCCGGGCGATGTTGTAGACCATCAACATGGTTAAGCTCGCCCCTACGAATGAGAAAAGGGGCAGGGTTGACATGCCCAGGGCCGATTCGGCGCCGAGGAGTATGGCGATTATCGCCCCCAACGCTCCGCCGCTTGAAACTCCCAGAATATATGGATCGGCCAGGGGATTTCTCAGGAGAGACTGGAAGCTGGCGCCCGCTATCGAGAGCGCCATCCCCACCACGGCCCCCATCATCACCCTGGGGGCGCGGACGGAGAGGATTATCGCCCGATCGGCATCGGACCAGCTTTTCTCAAGCGATATGCCCGGCAGCGCATCCAGCAGGATCTTAAAGGTCCTGACGGGATTTATCCGAACGGCTCCGACGCTACATGCCAGGGCCGCCACGACGAAAAGCCCGATCAACAGCCCAAAGGTTATCGTCCCCCATCGAGCCCTGTACGCCCATATCTCCTTCATATCAACAGGGTGTCTCCCCATTAATCCAATCCATCACATGTCCATCCACAGCTCCGAGCACATCTCCCCCTAGGACCACCTCTGCACCAGCTTCCTGGGATATTCCAGATGCTCCTTATCGTTCTTCTCTTTCTATTTCAGGATAACCATCTTCTTGGCAAACGTCTTTTCACCAGCTTGTATCTGGTAAATGTAAACCCCGCTTGCAACCCTCTCGCCTACTTCGTTTCTTCCGTCCCAATATGCAGCGGAGGATTTGGAGATGTAGTATCCTGCACGGAGATATCCCAGATCAAGCGTTTTAATCAGTCTACCTCTCATGTCGTAGATGCGAATCCTCACATCTCCCCCTTCCGCCAACTGGAACGGTATCCAGGTTTCAGGATTGCAGGGGTTGGGGTAGTTCTGCAGAAGAACGGTATCGTCGGGAACAAACTCTACTTTCCCCCTTTCAACCTTTACTTTAACTCCCTCGTTTATCCTCACCCTCTCGATTTTCACCTCTGAGGGATTCCCCACATACCTCGCGACTTCAAACTCAAGCTGGAACAGATCTCCTTTTCCTGATCCTATCTCCTCAGATGAGGCAAAGGCAAGTCTTACTAGATCATCGCCGACATTTTGGGCAATCTCAAACCCCTTCATCCCTGAAACCTTTATCAGCTTCAGTGCCCTCGGATCATATCTGATCCTCATCTCTCCCGACAAGATCCCTTTCATATCATCTATCACTATCGGAACTTTTATCCTCTCTCCCGCTTTTGTCCTGATAGTTGGGATTGAGATCACTTTGCTCATCCCCTCATACGACGGTGCTGCCTCACCTTGGACGGGAAACTTCTTTATCTTCCCCACGACGAACATGAGGATATAGGCTGCGTCGAGGGCTGATATATCTCCGTTTCCGGTTACATCTGCCACATCGAGATTTATCTCATCGGCTGATACCTTCCCCACCAGATATTGAAGCAACCTTGACGCGTCATATGCTGTGACCCTACCGTTTCCGGTGACATCTCCCCAGATCTTAGGTGGTTTGACGATGACATTGGTGTCCGGTGATGTCTCATTTATATCTGGTGTATCTGTGATCTGAGTCAGTTTTGTGCCATCAGATTTCATCCTCCAGATATCCCAGTTTCCACTTCTCCTAGCGCTGAATATTATCGTTCCACCATCAAGCGAGAAGCTCCCAAGCTGCACGGTTTCTTTATCCACCTCTCCTGTCAGAGAATGAGGATTATTCCCGTTAACATCCATCGTCCAGATGTCGAATTTGACCTCTCCTCCATCCCATGGAGCCGCTTGATGCAACCAAATTATTTTTGAGCCATCCGGAGACAGTAAAGGCGCTTTGTCCGCATCGCTGTTCTGCGTAAGCCTTTTTATGTTCGTCACGGCGTTGCCATCTTCGGAAAGATCACCAACATATATCTCTGTGTCAAATACCCATGAATGTCCTTTATAATGCTCGAAGACTATTTTCCTCCCATCTTGGGAGATATCAGGTGCGGCGTAATACCAATTCTGAGCCACCAGAACGTCATGTTCTTTCTGGTCAGGTGGTCCATCAGGATCAACCCAACAGATTTTATGTGGCATCCCTCCGCTTCCCGAGTATGTTCCAGGATCGAAGTAGATCTTATCGCCCTTCGGATGCCATGAGATTCTGTAGAACGACCACACATCATCTCCATCGTAGATCTTTCTCTGTCCTGTTCCATCCGCGTTCATAATCCAGAGATCGACGGTTCCATCCTCATCCTTCTTCGCATATGCTATTCTACTTCCATCTGGAGATAAGCGGGGCATCCATTCAGGTTTCGGATCATTCGTAAGTTGCTTTCTATAGCTCCCATCAATATCCATGATCCATATATCTGGATTGCCACTTTCATCTGAGACAAAGACGATCTTTCTAGTTTGAGGCGCAGGTTGGACGGGATTTTCGTGGTATTCATTCCAACCAGGGGAAAGCGTTAAGATCGAGGGAAGCGGATTAAAAGCTCCGTCAGGAGACTGAGCTACGTTGCTTATAGAAGGTTTACCCCCGACCAGTATCATGTGGAAGGATGTATCTACCTCAGACCATGTGGTTTTTCCGTAAAGCTTAATATCATGGGGATATATATCACCTTGCTCATATAGCGAGGTTCCACAATCATGCTGAGTTACCACCTCGGTCGAATCAAGCTTGGCACTTGCAACATTTCCGTTGTCACAGTGAGCTATGATGTAGACGAACGAATTTTGAACATCTGAAGGATAATCGATCGAGAACGATCTCGACCCTTCCCCATCATACGTCTCAGGGTCAGGAACCGGGGCCCAGTAATCCATTAAATCTCGATATCTCCATTCGCTGTTGTAATCCTTCGCCCAGAAGATAAGGCTATAGATAATATGGACAGGGCTATCGAGGTTATTCTTTATCCTTGGCAGGAATGTCGAATACTCGGGTCCTGATATCAGACCTCTCTCAATCAGCGATCGATATTCCATCCATGCCACCTTGTTGAGGAAGATATCTTTAGTAGTGGCTGAGAGAGGCATCCAATCGTTGTAACAGACGAGGGCACTTAAGGCTTCTACAACGGAGGCAAATACACCGACGAGGAAATCCCCATCTTTTGACAAGGCAAATTTGAAAGTGACGTCGAATGAAGGATTCCATCTTTCATCTTTGTAATCACTGGAGCTTTTACTCCACACAACGTAATCTTCAACTATATGAGCGTTGTATTCCTGGAGCTGAGCTACTAGATTATTTGTATCCACAGAGGCTCCGGTATCCACGTTCAGAGTGAAGATTGAGTTTTTAAACTCATCTTCGATGCTCCCAGAATAGAACACAGCGTTTTTCTCTGAACTGCTTAGATTTAGACGATGCTCCTGCCAGGCTGGGGGGAAGAAGCTAACGTTTAGATCATACAGTCCTGCTTCTTCTTGAACGGGTGGTTGAACCGTCAATTCATAAGCATAAAGGGGAGTAATAGGAGAATCAATATTCAGACTATCAGGTGCTTTGATATCTACTATTTCCGCCTCTTTTCCCCCTATTACCACGTTAAAGTAATCCTTAACAGAATCAGCCAACGCAGGTAAGGTTTCGGGGACACAGATCGCTACTATGATTGAGATCTCAGATGGGTTATTATAGCTTCCTGCTTGGGCTGGATTTTCAGAGGTAGGCTTTGCTATGTAAAGCTTAGCGGCTATCCAAGTTGTAGCCTCGTTGTTTTGCTCATTCTTCTCCTTAATTTCATCCTCTGGATCAACAACCACCTTTATTTCAAATATTCCTTCCTCCCCCATCGACCAGGTGATAGAAGCTGTTTCTGAGGATCGGGCACGGATGGTGTTCAAAGAGGTCTCAGCTATGGGGCTCCAGAGAGTTTCTCCATACTCTTGAATCATCCTATCAATTTCGCTCATCTGTGATTGCCACGCTTCCCATGCCTCTGGTGGATCATCAGGGGATGGTTCAGGAGGATATCCTCCAACGTATTCTAAGGCGGCTTTATACCAATCTCCAGGTCTCTCATAAAATGCTATTTTCACATTGCTTGCGTCTGTCTCACCGATATTATGCACAACAGCTGTGATAACCTCCTCACAGAAATTGTAGGAGATATCATCGTAGGAAATAACAAGATCTGGCTTCAATTTTGGATCAAATTTCACGTTTACATCCCTGCTTTGGAGAATCGGAATATAAGAGCTATAAGCTTCATCGTTAAGCGGGTTACCTCTTAGATCGATTCCAATATTTCGCCCAAGCCCTAGATTGGCTACCAGTGGGCTGATATCTGATATCCTATTGTAACTAAGATCCAACCATTCCACGACACCTATCTCACTTAGGGGACTTAGATCGCTGATCTGGTTATGGCTTAGAATCAAACCTTGAAAATCACCAAGTCCACTCAACGCTCTCACATCATCTATTTGATTATTACTCAAGTCCAAATGACACAGATTAACAAGCTTGCTCAATGAAGCGATATCTGATATTTGGTTATCACTCAACCATAGCATCTCCAGATTGATAGCATATCCCAACCCACTTAGATTACGTATCCCACGCCCTGAAGCATCGAGCTGTGTTAAATTTGCCAAATCTTCTTTTGTTATTGGTCCGTCAGGTTTGTTTATCGCTTCCCTTATCGCTGCTTCGAGGTTGGAGTCAACGAAAGTTATTTCCTTAGGTTTGACAGTAAAACTTGCCACTCCATACTTGATATCATATTGCTTTGTCTGGTTCTCATTCCAGACCCCTACTGTTACTATGTATTTACCCGCTTTAGCGTCTTCTGGGATCTTCCAGCATTCTAGGAATCCTGTTGAATATCCCCCTGGTGATAGGGACGCTATCGATTTAAAAATACCCTCTCTAACGTTATTGCCGTCCGGATCAGCTATATCCAAATTTATCACCAAATTGGATAAAGAACATTCACCCTCAAGCTTCACGTTCGCTTTAACGGTTTCACCCTTCTCATACTCCTGCTTGTTGGTTTCAACTGAGATTATTTTCAGCACAGGAGGAGGTGGTGTTTGTATCCCAGCCCATATTGCCGGATGGTCCCATTTATTATCCTTTTGAAACTTAGGAAATTTGGGTGCCCCAAAGCCTGCTTCTATCCCTGTACGCCACCATCCCCATCTCCCTTCATAAAATTCAGCCCACTCAGGTAAGAAGTAATTTTCATCCTCCAGCACAACTCTCTGCTTCCATTCTTGAGGCCTTATTATCTTCCCATTTCCATTTGCCTTATCTTTTTTACAAATGAGGTTTCCTCCTCTTATTAAACAGACCTTTCTCTCAGGAATAGATGTGAAGTAATTGGCGTGGGAACCTATCGCTACATATACTACTGGATGAGTTCCTTCCCTCTCAATTTCTTTCCAAGGTTTTCTTATTATCTCTCCACTATCATTATGCGCTGAATAAGCAGCATAAATTGGTGTTTTAGTTAAAGGATGGAGGAATATAGTTATACCTTCCCAGTCACCTTCATGGGAATTATACCCAAAAGGATAATCCCCCCAGGAGTTATAGGCATAGAAGAACCAGTATTGAATTACTAGATAACTATAATCAGGCTCTATAAACTGGCGAGCATAGTATGTATACCTCTCAGGAAATGCACTTTTATACTCATCTAAAACTGCATTTTCCTTCGCTTCTTCATAATCAATAAATTGAAGGAAAATCCTGGTGAGATCCTTCTCCTTTTTAATTTTCTTCGAAAAATCGGCGAGTGATTTTAAAGTTTCTATTTCTCCTTCCCCTTTAAGCTTCTCCGGTAAAGGTTTATACCAAGCGTCATACCACAAACTGCATTTTTGAACATAAGCATCGGCGTCCATCGGAAAGTACAGTTCCTCATCATTTTCATCCTTGTGAAATTTCAAGATAGGTTCATACTTCCTTATCAAGGACCCTGGAGGAGCTTCACGTTTAACAGCTTCTCTTACAACTCTAATTTCTCGCTTTAAGACATAGAATCCCTGTTGATCGATATATGCAGAATCTGTTGGATAATTGAATCTAACCTCGCTATCGTTATCCTTAAACGTGATCCTGCAATAAACTACAAATATCCCTTCATCCTTTGGGCGGACCTTAATTTTAAGCTCATGTATCTCCCTAGATTCCCAACCATTGTTGCTCCACTTTGTATCAGCAGCTTCAACCAATAGATAGGATGCTTTTATATCCCCTTTATCCTTATGCCAAATCGTTTCACCAGCGGCTTTAATAACTGTTTCAGGTGCATCATTGCTAATAACTTCAACCCTGCCTTTATCATTAGGAGAATCTAACTGTGGGAAAGATAGAGATAATGTTCCTATGGGGGAGAAACCACCTCTATTTCCCCCTTTTATAGTTATTTCAATCACATCGCCCAATATAATCTCGCCCGGAGGAGAAAATGAAACGTCTACTATTAAAGGAGATGGATCTAGAAATGCTTTTTCCATTTTTACATCAAGGAAGGAGATATCAGCGTCAGGAACGGTGAAGTTGCTTGTAAAATCCTTATAGCCTGATCTAATAACCCTTATTTTATGAGCAGATCCTATCACATAAGATCCAATGTTGATCTCCCCGTCACTTTGTGTTTTGCCTTTGTAATCTCCATCAATATATACCTTAGCTTCCGGAATAGGATCTCCCGCATCATAACTTGCTCCTGTGAAAACACGAACGATAACGCCGGCCTTTTTAGGTTCAGGTTCTCCTTCAACCGTGAATTGGATCTCCCCCCATGTTTTATGAACTTGCCAAATACCCCCATGTTTCGCTATTTCAAATCGAATTTCACTTGTGTAGTCGCCTGGTTCCCTATCCTTAGGCACCACCCAGGATAAAGTAACTTTACCTTTATCACCTGGATCAAGAGTTATCGTTTTACTATCAGTAGGATACCCTGCACCAAAGTATAGATGATAATCAGATTTTACATTCCCTGTATTTTTAACCTCGATTTCAACTTCTAAGGTCTCTCCTTGTTTTAATCTTGGGGTGACAACTTCTACAGAAAGAATCCTACCATCTATGTTGAGTTTATTTATGGAAATGTTTATTACCTGACTCGGAAGATCAGCAATATAATGGTTCAAACTATATGTTTCGTAAAGTTCATGAGAAACTTCAACAAGATACCACTTGTTAACTTCAAGCTCTATCTCATCTGTCCAACCCCCTTCAGTTGTTGTTAGAGTCTTACCTGCGACTTTCACTACAGCGCCTTCTACTGTTAAACCTCCTTTCTCCCACACTCTGAACGTCACCTTGCTGGTTTTTGATTTTGCCTTCGAGACATTAACTGTCCCAAGTAAGAGGGAAACCGCTATGCTCAGGAGAACCATAGCTGAGAAAATGTTATGTTTCCCTCTCATGATCCCCTCACCTCCAAAACAAAGTTTAAGGGTCACAATACTCCTAATGAACTCCTTTCGAGCCCATTATAGCGGATATAAAATTTGATGTCAAGAGAGGAAATCTTCCCGAATGGCTATCCCGCTCTCCCGTAGATTTTCCCCGCATATCGCCTTACGTAGGCCCGGGGATCTTTGAGATACGGCTCGGCGATCCGACGCACCTCATCCTCCGGCGCTCCTAACTCCGAGAGCGACTCGGCGATTGCCAGATCGATCTGCCACCTGGCGTCCTCAAGAACCGGATCTATCCCGCCGGTGCTGACCTGAAGGGCTCTTTTGGTCGGGAGATCCTTACGCTCTAGGAGCTCTCTCAAAGCAGGTATCGCCGTCTGATCACCGATCCTTCCCAAGGCCCTGACGGCAGCTATCAGGGCGTCAAGCGGGGCCTCCCTCCCTTTCAAAACATCTATGAGGACCGGAACTGCCCGTCTATCGCCCGATATCCCTAGAAAAGGTATGGCAGCCATCCACATCGGGACGGTCTTGTTTCCTTTGGGTTTTTCCTCACTTCTCCTCTCGAGGCATCTTAAAAGCTCCTTCACCCCTTCATCCACCCCATGCCAGGCGAGGGCCACCGCCCCCTTGAACCTCACCTCCGGATCGTCCGATCTCAACATTTCCCTCAACGCCAAGGCATTTTCACGGTTAGTGTGAACGGCGACCCACACCAGCGCCTCGGCCTCCTCCGGTTTAAGAGCGGATGGCTCCGGAGGCGATATCGCCCTATGCCCTCTCCGCTCCGGTATAGCGGGTTGAGGACGATATCTATCATCGAGCACCCCGCTTTCCCTCAAAGCGACCTGCAGCTTTTTCACGTCGATCTCCCTGGGCGTAATCCCCTCTTTCACCGCCATAGCAGCGGCCAATCCGGCCACCTCGCCTATCCTTTGGATATCCCTCTGCATTCTAAATGCCGCATGTGCGTCGTGTGTGAGCGATATGGCGCGGCAGGCCAAAAGAAGCCTCTCCACCTTCTTCGGGATGAGACATCTATATGGCACCTCACATCCTATCGGTTTGCTCCAATTGCCTAAGGCCCAGACCCACACCAGCGCCTCGTCGCTCTCGTTTTCATAGTCGAAGCCGTGATTGTCGTAGAAGGCCCTCATGAAGGAGACGGCGTCCTCGAACCTCCTGCCCGCCACCTCATCGGCAAGGGTGAGCTGATATTCACCGATTATATGCCTGCTCTGACGAATCCCTATGATCGGTGCGATGTATAGAAGGCGGTTCTCGTCGGTGAACCTGCCTTTGAGATAGCTTCTGAGACCGTTTCTTCGGGCCCTTGTCAGATCCTCCACGTCCGTCGGATCGACGTATCCGGCGTCGAAGTTGAAAAAGGACAATCTACCCTCCCTATCGAGCCTGCCAGCGGGCTGTGAATAGGCGTGCATGAGGTTATCCCTCTCACGGCCGACTATGAAGGGCGCTCCCGCCATAACGGCGATATCCCCGTCGCCTGTGCTGTCTATAAAGACATCGGCTTCACAGAGGGCAACCCCCTGCGGAGAAACGGCTATAACCCCGGAGATCTCATTTCTTCTCTCCTCGGCGGGCATAAGTTCCGTCCCCATCTCAGCCTTAAGCTGGTTTCCTCCGTCCTTAAGGAGAACGCCCGTTACGACGGTATTGAGATGGATCTCCACCCCTGCCTCCTCGAGCATCTGCTGTAGAACGATCTTCTTCGCCTCGGGATGGAAACCGCTGACGCCCCATCTGCCGGTGAAGAGCGGCGTCAGCTCTTCGACGCGCCGATCGACCTCATCCTGTATGCCGCCTTTCACCCCAGCGCAATAGCTATGTATGGCGCCGCCCGTCCCTATCCCGCCAAGTATAGGAGATGCCTCGATAAGAAGGGTTTTAACGCCCTCGCGTCCGGCGGCGATGGCCGCGATGGAACCTCCGGTACCTCCCCCCACGACGATCACGTCGCCTCTCACCTCCGGTCCTTTGAGGAGGGAACCCATTATCATCTCGGGGGGGAACTTCTTGACGCCCTCACACCTGGAGGCAAGTTCTCCTATCCTCTCACCTAGGGCGAGCCTGCCCGCAGGCGTGTTTTCCGCCTCAGAGGCCCAGATCCCACATCCGAGGAGGTTCCTTATGATCGGATGGATCGGTCCTTCATCCTCAAATTGAACCAGGGGGGCTGTGGGAAAGGGTTCATTTCCGGAATGGGTGACCAGCGCCTCCTTTAGCTGGGGCACCTCCTCACGAACGATTTTCAGCACGTCAGGCATCCTGCGTCTTGCGACGAGAGGGTTCGCTCCATCGACTTCGAACTCAACTCGAACCTCACCCCGCCACAGGGAGGGGTGAATCACGATCCCTTTTCCTAGATCGAGGGGCAATCTCAATCCCTCCCCCGTGTGGTTGAAGAAGATGGATTGAAGAGAGGGGATGGATCTCTCGGACCTTATAATCTTCACCCCAGTGTGTCTCCACAGGGACGCCTCCTCGGTCGCGTCCACGATAATGCTTGACCTAACGATCTGCTCGCCGCTTTTGCTTCCCAAAACCACTCCGAAAGCGGTGTCCCCCTCATAGATGAGTCTGACGGGATAGGAATACAACAGCACCGAGAGGTCATGCTCATCGGCGAGCCTATCGAGGATCATCTCAAGGGCGGGCGCATCGGCGATCTCCCCTTTGAGCCCTCCGATCGCGCGAAGCTCACCCAGGATACGTCGGGCGATCGGGGTATCAGCGCTGTTCAGATCCAACTGATATGCCCAGGTGCTCTCCCATCCAAGAGCTGGACGTCTCTCCACGAGTAACACCCTTTTACCGTTTTGAGCCGCCCTTAGGGCGCAGGCGAAACCGCAAAGTCCGCCGCCCACCACCAAGACATCGTATGTTCTTTCCATGGTACCTCCCTTTGTTCTTTGATACCCTCCGGGGAAAATCGAAAAGGCCCGAGATCACGTCTGATCCTGGGCCGTCAATCGTTATCTTTGTTTCACCTGATCCTTTTGATCTCCCCTCAGGTGGTAGTCAACTTATCCTGCGGCTTGACGGCAAGGCCCCTGATGTTCTTCATATCCCGTTTAACCTCATCGGCGCTGAGCGCCTTACCGTAGATGACGAATTCGTCGATAACCGAGTCGGCACCGTTTGCCGCCGGCATGTAACCGGTGTCGACGTTGAATCCTATCCTGGGGTTGGGATTAAGTTGTGGGAAACCGGCACCGATATTCGGCGAGACGCCGGATTCTTCGCCATTGATGTAGAGATGAGCTTTTTTCTCATTCTCAAAATCCCATGTCACGGCCACGTGATACCACTCCCCCGCCTTAGGTATGGCATCGGCCGCCGGCGTTTCCCAATCCTGATAGTCGGCATCGGTCGCGTCCTCGAAGTAAAAACCGAAGGTTGTGTCCCTATCGCCTATCGTTTTCCCCTTACCTATCATGAAGTATATGCTTCCGGTGTTGGCGTCGAAGAGCCTATAGGTATCCGAGTCGCTGCCGTCCCAATTGGGTTTGAACCAGAACTCAACCGTAGCCGTCGGCTGTAGGACGTTAGGTATCTCGACGTATTGATCTTTCTTGCCGATCTGAATCCCCTTTCCATATTTCCCCTGCACGCGCGTCGCACCGCCAACCACCTTGCCATCGTTGCCGTTACCGCTGTGATCGATCACCACGTCTCCATCCCCCTCGAAGGAGAGCCAGAGTAACATCCCTTCCTGTGCTCCTCCTGTGGCCGTAAAGGCCAAGGTCAGAATCATAACCGGTAAAACGGAGGTTAAAGCCTTGAACATTCTTACCTCCCCCTTGAGATTGATCTTCACGCGCTCGACCTTTATTCTATCCCCACCGGGCCGATTTGTCAAATTGACCATTTTCCTCGGATGTTATCTTCCTCTCCGACACGGAGAGGGGCGTTTTCTCCGTTCGAGAGGGATACCTAGCCCCTAGAGCCTGATCCACCGGATACACCCGTAGAGGCGTAGGGTGTCTCTACATTGCGAAGCTCGTTCAGATAAGATATAATCACTTCCCACGGGGAATTGAGGAGGGAAATATGAGCGCCGGGAGGTCAGGATGAAAACGGGCTTGGGAATAGATACCGGAGGGACATATACCGATTCGGTCCTCCTGGATTTCGAAACCGGAAAGGTGATTCGAAAGGCGAAGGCGCTGACGACGAGACATGACCTCTCGATCGGGATACTGGATTCCATAGAGGCGTTGGGCGATATCCCCTCAGGCTCCATAAGATTGGTCTCGCTCTCAACCACTCTCACCACAAACTCGATCGTGGAGGGAAAGGGCGGCAAGGTCTGTCTGATCGGGATCGGATACAATCCGAAGCTGCTCTATGAGGGGCTGGGTGACTCCTTCCCCGTCAGGGAGATCCACATCATACGGGGAGGACACGATATCTACGGGGTGGAACGGGAGCCGTTGGATCTGGAGGCGGCTCGTAGGGTGATCCTGAAGACGAGGGATTCCGTCGAGGCATATGCCGTCTCCGGATACGGCGCCGTGAGAAACCCCGATCATGAGATCAGGGTCAAGGAGCTGATACGATCCCTCTGTGATCTGCCCGTCGTCTGCGGTCATGAGCTCAGCGACAGGCTCGATTCGATAAAACGTGCCGTCACGGCCGCCTTCAACGCCAGATTGATCCCCCTTATCCGCGATCTCATCCTCTCCGTCGAGAGGGCGCTTAAGGCGAAGGGGATAGATGCCCCTATCATGGTCGTTAAGGGTGATGGCCATATGATGAGCCACAGGATGGCGATGGAGAGGCCGATAGAGACCATCCTCTCCGGACCTGCCGCCAGCGTGATGGGAGGTAAGTTCCTGTCAGGGTGTAAGGACGGGATCGTGGTGGATATGGGTGGAACGACGACCGACATAGCTGTTCTCTATGACGGCTCCCCCAGACTCAGCGGCGAGGGAGCGAGAGTCGGGGGGTGGCGGACGAGCATCCTGGCGGCCGATATCCAAACCACGGGTATAGGCGGCGACAGCCATATAAGGCTCGATCCGACGCTCGGCTTTACGATCTCACCCCGGAGGGTCGTTCCCCTATGTCTCCTTTCAAGCCGCCATCCAGAGATCAAAAAGGAGCTCCTCAGGATCGGCTCCTCCAGAAGGGCGCCGGCCTTTACCTACCAGCCGATCGACTTCCTGATCTTAAACAGATCGGACGACGGAGCGGGGCGACCTGAGGTGATATCGCAATTGAGAGACGGGCCGAAGTCGATCGATCAGATCGCACGAGCCATGGGAACCCATCCCGCCCTTTTGAATCTGAACGATCTGGAGGAGAGCGGGGTGATAATACGTTCGGGGCTTACCCCGACGGATATCCTGCACTACAGAGGCATGTACCTGGAATGGGATAGGGAGGCGGCGGAGATCGGGGTGAAGCTCTGCTCCAGATGGCTTGGGATCTCGCCCGATAAATTCGCTGATAGGGTGCTTGAAGCGGTGGAGAGGAAGGTGGCCGGGGAGATAGCGGGGAAAATCATATCGGATGAATCCGGAATCGCCCTGCACAACGGATGCAGGTTGTGTAGCTGGATCTGGAGGGAGATGCTCGGCTTGGATGATAAAGGGGGGATCACCTTCTCCGCGAGGCTCAACTCGCCGATAATCGCCATAGGCGCGCCGGTGGAGGCTTACATGCCCAACGTGGCCCGTAGGCTGAACGCCGAATTGATCATACCTCCCCACGCCGAGGTGGCAAACGCAGTGGGAGCGATAACCGGCGGGATCGTTCAGACCGCCACCGTCCGTATAGAGCCGATATACACCCCGGCCGGAGTAGCGGGATATACGATCCATGCCCCATCGGGAAGGTTCGAGGTCGAGAAGATGTCTGAGGCGTTGAGGATCGCTGAGAGGGAAGCGTCAAATGAGGCCGAGAGGCTGGCGAGGATGGCCGGCGCATCTGAGGTGGAAATAGAGGTGGAAAAACTTGACATGGAGACCGCCGTCCCAGCGGATATGGGAAGGAAGGTGTTGCTCGAGATATGTGTTAGGGCGACCGCATATGGGAGAATGGAGGGGATAAAATTCTAGATGGTAAGGAAATCCATCAGGACATGTCTATATGTGATATCCCCACTGCTGCAGGTGAAATTATCTTATCGTCGTAACGTGTGGATAGTTCAAAATTCTTTCGTCTAGAGTCACTAATGGACAACTGTATACTCTTGCCGTGGCCACGATGATTTGATCAGCGGGATCACGATGAAATTTCCCTGGTAATCTGGTCGCTCATATTATCGCCAAGTGTAGCGGAGATCCGAGAAGCCAGAAATGTTTATTTCTCAGTGTTAGAAGGAGACGGGAAACAGGAAGCAGGAGGCAGGGGAAAATCTATATTCCTGTCTCCTGTTT
>JAGGXZ010000168.1 GCA_021162805.1 Candidatus Poribacteria bacterium | reverse complement strand
CGGTTATCCATCAAGCGTAGTGCGCAAGGCGTAGAGAGTAGGGCGTAGAGCGTAAGGCGCTTTACGCCGCACGCATTACGCACTACGCAAATCAGCTCTCTGCTACACTCACCGAAAATATGAGCGACCAGATCAAGCATGAGTTTAAATTCGGGTGCAACATCTTCCTATGGGAGGATGAGGAGATATGCTCTTCAGCCATCCTTCCGTCGAGGCGATAACCTGGTGGGATTTCTCCGATAGAGGGGCATGGCAGGGCACGGCAGCGGGTTTCCTGCGCAAGGATATGTCCCCTAAACCGGCCTACGAGAGGTTGACGGAACTGGTTAAGGGAAAATGACGGACTGAGATCGAAGGCCGAACCGGCTCGGACGGTGAGCTTAAGTTGAGGGGATTTTACAGAAGATATAGGGTTGAGCTTCAACCCCCTCAGGGTGAGCGAAGGATAATCGAGACGGAACTTAAACGCGGGGAGGAAAACCTGTGGGTTTTTCCGGATTGAGGGATAATCGTAAGGAGATGCCATATCGCTATGCTGGAGCTCAGGTTTACTCCTCAGACCAATCTATGACTACCCCTATGAACTCATCCTTCCGATTGAGGAGCCCCTCATATGCCGATTTTATCCGTTCAGGCTTGATCACATGGCTTAGGAGCGGATCGACTTTAAGGCGGTTCTCCATTATCAGTTTCATCGCGATCTTCGTGTTTCGTTCTATCGAATGCCTGGTCCCCTCTGAATGTAAGGTGGGGTAAACCCACTCCAGAGCGCCCTTGAGCGATATACCGCTGCAATGGATCTGGTGTAGGATATCGGTGGCGTTGGTCTGCCAATCCGCCCTGTAATGAAAGACCGCCCCGATCGAACCAATGGCGCTTGAAATCTTCAACCTTGTAGCCGTAATGTGACGAGAGGAAGAGATTGTCCTCTGTCGTCCCCCGTCCATTCCCAGGGGTAGGTATAACCGTCCCCGTTTGGGAACCATGTTCCGCCAGGCACGCTCCCAGCTCTGCTCCGGCAGCTCTGAGATGAGATCGTAAAGGCTGGGCGGTGAGTTAACCCGTATGGCGGCGACGAGGCCCGTGAAATCCCTCTCCTCCTCGCCCTTCACAACACAGATGTCGTAATCGGGCAGATAGACAGGACCTGCATCCAGATCGTCGATCGCCACGGTGAAGGTCGAATCGCTATGGACGGTGAGAAGCGTTCTGTCGAAGGAGTTCGGATCGGGATTGCGAGTTCGCCATAGTGTAACGCGATAACATCTCGGATTCACCCTCCGCACCGATGATATATGTCCGTTAAAGGTTTCAAAGATCGGCGTCGAAGAGGGGATCGATCGCCAGAGCACGGTCAGCGTCGAAGATGCCCAGACCGAATCGGTATGCGCCTCTATCCGCTCAAGCGGCGGCAATTCCTCCGCCAGCCATCGGATCTGAAAGGTCGTGCGATAGGTGGCGGGAAGATCAGTCATATCGGGGAACTCCCTCTCGTTCAGCGGTCGAAAGGTGAAGATGGCCCTGTCCTCCTCGATGAGGAGGGACGTATCGGCCGTCTGCCATCTGCCCGTGAACCAATCGCCTAATCCCCACCAGCCGACGCTACCGCCTTCGGGGACATGGTCTTTGGGTAGCCTGCGATGGGGCCAGGATGTCAGCCAGTACTGCAGGCGGATCTCCTGAGGAGGCTTTTCCCGAAAGACGAGGGTCACCCGATGTAGCTCGCGCAGATCCTCCCATCGCCAGCCGTTTCCCTCCGGCAGCGGTTGGCCAAAAGGGGCGGCATCAAAGGGTAAACCTTCAACTACGTTCATCGAAATCCTCCTATTATCCGGCCCGCTGTTGGGATAATGTTAAGACATCACAGATCGATATGCAAGGTTCCTTGACGACGTCCCGCAAGCCGTTTATAATCGCCTGTGCAAGCGCTACGCCATCTTGGGCAACCATTGGGTCATTCGGCTTCGCCGCCATTGAAAACATCCGCCGGCTGATAACCTGTAATCCTCAGACCCTGGACGTTGGACAGATAGACGTCACCATCATGATAATGACTACAAATGACCATAAATGACGACAAATGACATTATTATTTCAGGAGGTTAGAAAAGGGGTATCCTCATGCGGATGTCCATGGCCTCTACAGCCTATATGCCCTTCGGCTTGACTTAACCCCGCCGATCTATTACCATATAGGCGAGCTGATCCGCGGGGTGTCATCATGTCGCCGTTGAGTATGTTTCTGACCGCTTTCATAGTCGGCTTCTCAGGGGCTATTACGCCTGGGCCTCTGCTCCTGGTGACGATATCCCAGACCCTGAGGCTAGGGCTCATAGCGGCGATCATGATCGTCGCGGGACACAGTCTTCTTGAACTCTTCACCGTGGTGGGCCTCACATTTGGGCTGAAGGAGGTCATGGATAAACCTTTCATCTTTAAGATGATCGGTATAACCGGCGGCATGGTCATGATATGGATGGCCGTGTGGATGATCAAAGATGCCTTTCGCCATACGCGCCCAAGCATCGGATCGTTGCTGGAGAAAGCTCAACCTGGGAGGGGAAAAGAGGGAGGAAAGTTCCTTAAACCCTTCGGTCTTGGGGTCATCGTGAGCCTCTCAAATCCGTTTTGGACCATCTGGTGGCTGACCGTCGGGGCGACCTTCGTCTCTAAAGCGATCAAAGGCAGTTTCATCCTGCTGCCCTCCTTCTATATCGGACACATCTCCTCGGACCTCGCCTGGTATGGCGCCGTTGGGATCAGCTTAACCTTAGGCGGGAGGTTTATAAACGACAAGGTATACAGGCTTTTCCTGATGTTCTGCTCCATGTTCCTGTTTCTATTCGGGGCGTATTTCGTATACACCGCCGCAAAAGGAGGGTTTTTATTAAATGCGATTTCACGGAAAGTTTAACTCATCGGTTATATTCATCCTGTTGGCCTTAGCCTTTTCCGGGTGTTTCTGGACAAGGCTGTTGATAGGGCCGAATTGGAGCGAGAACTACGCTCTCCAGTCCGCGGGAGCGACCGCTTCACCCCCTGCCATCAATGATGGCAAATATGACACGTATGGCGTGGTCCAGCCGGGCGATAAACCACGGATCTTCACCATCACTCTCCCACGCCCTCGGGAGATAAGAAGGATCGTCATATATAACGGCAACCTATATTGGTTCGACATAAAGTTCTGGGATGATAGATTAAAAACCTGGAGAACGGCAGTGGCGGTTAGGAGAAGAAAGAAATCGGTATTCCAGGGGGCACAGGAGAAATACGATTTCAGACAAGTCAAGTTTACGACCGATAAGATACTCATATACGTCCGCAGGACGGTAAACGACGGGGTGGTCGAGAAGGTTAATCCACGTCCCGGCGACAAGGTCATCGGAAGGGCGTTCAAGAGGATCTTCGACACCCCTATTCAGGTCTACCGTATCCTCGTCGAGAAACCCGCCTATGTCAGAGAGGTCGAGCTATATGGACTTGCGAGGGAGAGATAGTGCAAAATTTGCATCTTAGCTCTCCCCCTCATCCTGAAAAGGCCCGATTTCCCTGGGTTAATAAGATGGCACGCAAATTGCTTAGCCTAAGGTTAAACCTTCATCTCGATATCGGTATGTTCCGAGCAGAGGTTATGCTTTCTAATGTCATACGTAAGGATCTGATATGTCTTGACATAAAGTCACGGGATAAAGTGGGCGCTCTCAAGGAGATGCTCGATATGTTGGAGGGGATCGATCATTCCTTCCTCAAGATCCGTCTGTTCCAAAATCTGTTAAACAGGGAAGGGTTGGAAAGCACCGCCATAGGACATGGGGTAGCCCTACCTCATTGTCGGACAAATCTGGTGGATTTCCCGATCGTTATGATAGGGCGGTCCAGGAAAGGGGTTGACTTCGAGTCACCCGATGGGAAGCCTGTTCACCTGATAATCATGGTTCTTGTTCCCCAGAGCTCTAATGTGCCCTGGCTTGACCTGATAAGCGATATCATGCGTGTTATCAGAAACGAGACCTTCATCCGAGCTATCAACCTCGCGAGAACCCCTGAGGAGGTTCTCCAAGCGATATCCGATATAGAGCAGGGAAAAGCCTAACCCGATCCCCGAAAGATTCATGATCATACCGCTTAATCTGGGATATCCTATCAGTATTGTCAAAATGAGGAAGAGAAACAGGATCATTATGAGCTCCCTCAAACCCAACCCCTTTCCGTCTCTCATTGCCATAACACACCACCTTCCGATTACGGATTAATCTTTAAATTAGCACTGTTTTCCTTCAGAGTCTCGGCTATCTGCTGGAATATAGCCGTTGCCTGATTGAATATCTCCTTGATCTGATCTGAAAGCTGTGAAACTCCCACAGCCGCGCCGCCTATAAGGGTCAGCAAAAGGGCATATTCCGGTATCGATTGCCCTCTCTCATCCTCAACCAATTTCCTGAAGATCTCTCCGGCCCTCATCTTCGTTCCCTCCCTTCAGCTTAAAATCTGCACCATCTCTATGCGCAAGGAGGGTGCCAAAGAATGAGATGCCCTCGAATCCCTATAAAATCTGGGTTTTTATGGATCTTGCGTCTAGGGAGGAATGTTGTGATTTTCAACGGCGATAGCGATGGAAGGGCTACTCCACCAAATGAGCCCTCGATAATACCGGCCCGGCGGATATACTGTTGAAGATCTCAACGGTAAGATGGATGTTATTTACGGGTATCACCTGATGGGGAAAGATTCCTGCAAGGCAATCGAACGTTCATAGATACCTTTTCTCCAATACTCCAGCTACCTCGCAACATCGGATGCAATCGACGATTCGTTCGACATGGCGGACGGATTCCGGCTCCGTTGACCAACCTTCAAAATTGAGTGTAAAATACATCTGAAAGATGAGCTTGTAGGTGGTGAGATGGTGTGGTAAAAATGGATGTAACAATCTCCGTCATCGACAGCGGGAGGGATCAAGGAGATCCAGAACCGGGAGGTGCTAGATGATATGGATGATAATCTCGGCTCTCCTCCTGACAGCCGGTGAGCCGGCGTTGCTGACCAACGGAGAGATCTCCTTGGGGTTCGATCCCACCACCGGCGCCCTCATCGAGGTTCGCGATCTTAAAGCTAACATCAAGGTCGCAGGGGGAACGGGACCTCCCGTCAACGTGAAGGTCAACGGGGAGTGGGTCTTCTCCGATCCGAAGGGGAAACTCAGGCTCTCGGATCTTCGGAGGGAGGATACGGACGAGGGGAAGAAGCTCACCCTCCGCCTCTTGAGAGGTAACTGGGAGGTCGAGACGGTCTATGTGATCCCGCATGAAGGGGCTTGGGCGAGGCGGAGGGCGACCTTAAGGTTCGTCGGCGAAGGGGAGGCGAAGGTCAACTCGATCAGGTTCTCACTCTTCGGCGCGGCGATCGAACCCCTTGCGGATTGCTTCTATACTTTACCGCCCCTGTGGCCTCCGGGGAAGTTCAAGTTCGGTGAGCTTTCTCCGGGACGGACCCGCTCGGCTGGCATCTGGGCGGGGACGCCGGCGGCCGTTGTTTACAACGAAACGAAAAGAATCGGGCTCCTCGTCGGTTTCTACACCGAGACGGAACCGTTCCTGGTCGCCGCCGAGGAGGAAGAGGGGTTCCTGAACGTTCACCACACCCTTCCCGCTTTCTGTAAGCTCGGGAGAGGCGGGGAGATGGAGATCGGAGACCAGTTCATCCTGCTGAAGAGCGGGAGTTTGAAGGAGGTGTTGGAAGGCGCACGGGAGGTCTACGAGCTTTCGGGGTTTAAGACCGTCGAGAGACCGGGTTGGGCGTGGGGAACCTCGATCTACTCGCTCTTCGCCCAGGGGAGCATAGATTCCGGACTTAAGGACCTCGGAGGTTTTCGCAACTTCGCCCGTTTACTTCTGCCCACCCTGGATCGCATGGGGGTGGGGGTCGTCTGGTTCAACCCCTGCTGGCCGGGAGGGTATGCCCCGAGGGATTATTACGCTTTAGACCCTCACGCCGGGACGAAGGAGGAGCTCAGGCTCCTCTGCGATGAGGCGCATAAACGGGGGATACACATCTTCCTCGACCTCATCCCGCACGGTCCTCCGGAGAACTCGCCCGCCGGAAGGGAGATCCTGGAGAAACACCCCGATTGGGTTTCGAGAAAGGAGGACGGCTCCATCCTCTACTGGTGGGGGTGTCTCTCGTGCGACTACGCCCATCCCGGCTGGCAGCGTTACATGGCGGACGTTGTGACCTACTGGATGAGGGAGTGCGGCGTGGACGGGTATAGGGTCGATTGCGCCGGAGGTGGACCGGCGAACTGGAGTCCGCAGAGGGGTTTGAGACCGTCGCAGTCGGGGATGTTCGGGGCGCTACGGATGCTCAAACTGGTGAGAGGGGAGATGAAAAAGATTGACCCCGAAAGCGGTATACTCGGTGAGGTCGGCTCGCCTCTTTTCCTCTCGGTCTGCGACTTCGTCTACGACTGGCCCTTCTCCTTCACGGTGCTGCGTTCCTTCACCGAGATGCCGAGGCGAAGATGGGTGAGGGAGACGCTCAGGTGGTTGGAGGTTCAACGGTTGACGTTTCCCCGAGGCGCGACCTTCGGGATGATGCGGATGCTCGAAAACCACGACAAATATAAGTCCGTCCGCTACTATGGCGTCGGGCCCATGAAAGCCCTGTTTTCCCTCTGCGCCTTCGTTCAGGGGGTGCCGTTCCTCTTCCACGAACAGGAGGTGGGGTTTGAGCGGTTCTTAGGGCGGGTTTTAAACGTCAGGTGTGAGATCCCCGAGCTGGCCCGGGGCGATGCTTTTTATCTCGCTGCAAAATCGACCACCCCCGAGGTCATGTCCTTCGTGCGCAAGCTGGATGAAGGCTTTACGGTAGTCGCCATAAACTTCGCATCCGAACGGAAGGGGACGGAGATCACCGTGCCGCTTCGGGAGATCGGTGCGAAGGCGGGAAGATATAAGCTGCTTGAGGCGTTTGAAGGGCAGATCCTGGGCGAGGTAAAAGCGGAGGAGACGCTCAAAATATCGCTCGACATCCCGCCTTTCGAGCCCAGACTGGTCGTCGCAAGACCGGAAGGGATACCTTTCCCCGCCATAGCTCCCAGGCGAAGGTCGAGGGGAGCTCCGGAGAAAATCTCCTCCGCCCCGGAGGTGGAGGAGCTGGGCGATGGGAGGGTTGTGATCAGAAACGGACATTACAAGCTACTCCTCAGAAACGGGCTTATCGAAAGGCTCCTCCCCGAGGGTTCGAACGTGGCGCTCATCGAGGGGATGGATCTGACGGAGGGCGATCGGAAGATATGGCTCGGGAGAAGGCTGAAGCTGTCGGAATCGGCCGACGTGCGCATCAAGCGGAGGGAGCTCGACGGAGCCGTGGAAGTAGTCTTCGAGGGGCGATGCCCGAGGTTTCCCGACGGGAGAGGGATGAGGTGGAAAGCCATTTACACCTGCGACCGCTCCCCTGAGGTGAAGCTTGAGCTTCAGCTCACCCCGGAGTTCTCCACTCCTCCGGTTTTGACGTCGTTGCTCTTCGAGATACGTTCGGGGATGGTCGAGGAATGGGATGTGGAGACGGTCGAGGGGAAGATCGAAGGGCTTTTCAGCCCCCGTTACGCCCTGAACCGTGAGTTCCAAGGGCGGAGATACTGGCATCCTAGCGGGAGGCTATGGGAACACAGGCTCCACCCGCTCAACCCCGAGCTCCCGGCGATCCACCTCATCAAAGGCGAGGGGACGCTCACCCTGGCTTTCAAGAGATATCCTGAAAACAACGTGTTCGTGAGGGAGTTCAACTCCGATGGTGAGAAGGGGTTCACGTTTTTCGCCGCCCTTCTTCCCGAGGGGGAGCCCGTGAGGTTCGGTCAGGGTAGACCTTTCGGCGTATCGCTCTCGCTCTCCGTTGATAAACCACTCCCCTCCATCGAGAGGAGGGTCTGGCGGTGCGGGCCCGTTTCGGTCGAGTTCGACGGACCGAACTGGAAGTTTGAGAACGGCGATCTCAGGCTCGTCATCGGGAGGAGCCGGGGAGGGAATCTGAGGTCTTTGGTCCATAAGGGGACGGGTCGAGCCTTGGCGATAACCTCGAACATCTACACCGATTACGGGATCTACGGGTCGGTGAGGGATTCGCTGGGGAGGGAGGTGCGGGTCAGCGCCAATAGCTTCCATGATTTCGAGCCGGATGTGATCTTGAGGTCGAAAGGAGGGGTTGAGCTGAGTTTCCGGAGCTACCTCCGGCTCTCCTTCTGGGGTTGGGCGAACGTCGCAAGACCTCTACTGGGCTACAAGTTGACATATGTGTTCGACCGTTCCCCGGGCGTTGAGGTGAGGTGTGGGGTGAAACCTTCGATCTGGAGGAGCGACGTCAGGGCTTTCCTCGCTCACATCGTGCGTATCCCCGATGCCCGAAGGTGGCGTGCTGAGACGGAGGGAGGGGTGAAAGAAGGGGTGTTCGGAGAACGGGTCGGCAGGCTCTGGCAGTCGAAGGAGGTTCCCCTCAGAGAGGGAGGTTCCATCGAGATCGAGGTCGAGGGCGGGCTCATCCTGAGGTTCGACGAAATACGATGGCGAGGGCGAAAACCTCAGAATATCTTCGTCCATCAGGACAGATCCGGCACGGCTACGGTCTTCTTCGCTTTCCTGGACGGTCTCCCCGTGGAGGTCCGTCCCGAATGGGATCTCATAGGTTACAGGTTGGAAGTCATCGAGCGTCATTTTAAGCGATCGGGAGGGGAGGGAAGATGATCCTGATGCTGACGTTAGCGCTCTTCGCCCTTCAACTAACCGAGGTTCCCGAAGGGTGGAGGGTTGAAAACGACCATTATGCGGTGCTGATCTCAAGGGTAAACGGGATGATCTCAAAGCTCCTCTTCAAAGGGACGGGCGAAGCTCTGATCGAGAACATGAACGCATACACCGATTACGGTATTTACGAGAGGAGGCGTTACGTGGGCTCGAGGGGTTCTGATCCGGAGGTCTTTGTCAGTCAGGAAGGGAGGGGCGTTAAGATCCTCTCAAAAGGTCGTCTCAAGCCCTCGCCGCTTGAGAGGAGCGTCGCTTACAGGGCGGAGTTTATCTTCGATGAATCGCCGGAGGTTCGGGTCTCCTGTGAGCTCGTTCCGAACTTCGGCGTCGAGGATGTGAGGGCGTTTCTATCGCTCTGCTGGGCGATCTCTTCGCTTTCCGAATGGCTCATAAGTTCCGCCGACGGCTGGCTCTGTCAGGAGAGAGGCGATGGGCAGGTGAGGGATTTTTCGGGGTTCCTCGATTTCAGGAGACCGGTCGTCCTGTTCATGACTCAAAAAGGAGCACATCTCTTGATTGATGGGATCAACTGGGAAACGCCCACGCCGCCGCAGAGGGTAGTGATCCACGGGAGGGGTTTCTTCCTCTGTTTCATGGACGGCGTCTCCTCTCCGCTGATAAAAGGCGGGAAGTATAGCGTCAGGTTCTCACTCAAGGTGGGGAAGGGAATCCCACATCTCTCAAGCGTCTCCGCCCTACGTATCAGCTCTTCCTGCTCGGCAAGCGAGAGGGGGATCGCCAGGGTGGTAATCCCCCATCCACAGGGCAAACACGCCGATCCCGATATGGACGCCGAGGAATCGCTCAGCGGGTAGAGGAGGAACATAGGATCAGCTAAGGCCTTGGCTCGAACCGAGCACGGTAAATCCTATCACCCTTCTCATAAAGAATCCATAGAACGCCGTCTATCAGGATAGGCTGGGATGGGGTGTCGATCTTTCCGGCGGAGAAGGTGAGAACAGGTCCCCTCCGCCAAGAGATCAGATCGGCTGAGAGGTAGACGTGTTTCGGAGGCAGCTTTTGGGCTAAAGCCATATACTCGCCGTTTATCAACCACGGGCAGATAGCGAAGGAATAGATATCGTCAAGCCCCTTGAGGGGTTTATCTCGCCGATTCCAGTGGAGGAGATCCCTCGATATGGCCAGCCCCAGCTTCTGATCCGTGTAAAACCCTTTCATCCCTCGGTAGATCATATAGAACACCCCATCCCTTTCGATCAGGGAGGGAGAGGTGGTCAAAATGGGGTCCCACTTCCCCTGTCGGCCGGGTAGAACCGGGTTGCCGGGGTATTTCTCCCAATGGCGGAGATCGTTTGATCTTGCCACCCCTATGGCCGCCCCTTTTCCGTCCTTCCCGGTGTAAAGCAGGAAATACGTCTCCTTGTTTCTGGCGACGACGGGGATCTTAGCGGCCAGGCTATCCCAGGCGCCTGGAGGGCCGACTTTTAACACGGGGTTCTCCTCATATTTTCTCCAGCGCAACAGGTCGGTGGATACGGCGATGCCAACTTGCTCCTGACGTCGTTCGTTCTCCCCTTCGTAGAAACAGTAGAACACTCCGTCCTCGATATAGATGAATGGGTTATCCACCGCAACGTGATCCCACGCCCCCTCAGGGCCTCGGTCTATTACAGGCTTGCCCTCAGGGTCCTCCACCCAGACGCCCTCAAGGGGTAACTCGATATTCCCAGCGAAAGCGAACACAATAGCAAGCATTAAGCCCAGGCTGAGCATTTTCACCCTCCATTTAAGCAAATTGGGGCATCCGACCCTTCGCCCCTGCCTGGCCCCGGCATCGTTTCGCAGGCCGAAAGGTCAGGAGCGATCTTACCCATGATGATCGTTTTACAGGGCGCAAAGTTACCCAGTTCAAATTCCACCCTTTATCCTAGCCCATGTGAGTGGCATTTTGCCGCCGGGGTTGACCTGCGCTTCTGGGATGCCCGGGCCTGTGACGGTTATCTCCTCAAAGAAACTCTCCGCATTCGTCGAGAAAAGTCCGACCTTCCCCTCCTTCCAGATCTCGGGGTCTTCCGTTTTTATCAGCTCCTTTCCGTTAATCAAGCACTTTATGACGTTCCCCTCAACGATCACCACGAACTCATAAACCTCACCGGGTTTCGGGGTGAAAGGGGCGTCTTTCTTCCATGCCACATCCGGGTATTTACCGGACGGGGATTTAAACAGCCTAGCTATATTTCTTCCGTCGTAGACGGCTGCGAAGGAGTAGAACCCGCCCTTGCCCTCCTCCACGCCCTGGTGTAGGAACACGACTCCGACCCATCCGTTGTTCTGCGTCCCTTTCACTAGGCCGCCTTTCGCCACCAGGTGGAATTTCTCGTTTCGAACGTTGATCTCATCGAGAACCGCCCTCTGCCAGAGGTCGCCGCCTTGAACCTGGAGATATCTCCCATCCTTCACAACCCACTCGCCCACAACCCGTGCCCATCCATCGTCCTTGTTGTCCTCGAAATCGTCCGTGAAGGCGTTCGTCTGTGTGCAGAAGACCGAACACAGCCACCATAACATAAGTAAAGCTGAAACGCTTGAGATCTTCCTCATCTCATTCACCTCCTACCATGGATGTATGCTCTTAGGTTAAAGCGAATAGGGTTGATGATCACATTATCCGCCAGGTTTTGAACTGATAAGTCCCCTACAAAGCTGAAGCACGAATTGGGCATCGTCGATCGCCTCAAGGGCATCCGAGTCCGAGTAGAGTTCAGAAGCGGGAACCCCTCCCTCCTCATCGCCGTAGAAGCTTCTTCCCCTCTCCCTGGCAAGCTTTCTGGAAATTTCCGCCAGTCTGACTATCTCATCCCTGAAAAAGCGGGGAAATCTATCCTGCTCCCCTAACAGTATCTCGGACACGTCATGAACTTTAGCAGGCTCCACCCCCACCCATCTCAAGGCCGCCTTGAGCGCCAGCTCAACCCCTTCCTGTGCTTCTCTGATCACCACATTAAACCGCTTCATCTCGAAAAGCCGCTTCAACTCCCCCACCCTCACGGTGGCGTCCTCGAGGTAACCGATCGCCATCCTGTCGTTTCTCATATTTCGATCACCTCTCCGGGCCTATAGTCCGGTTTAAGGTCCCAATACCATCCCCCGCCTTTGAGGAACTTCCTTTTCGCCCCCAGCTCTTTCAACCTTTGCCTTATCTCCTCCAACACCGATCTGAAAAACCCCCCTTTGTCATAAAGGATCATCCCTTCCTCAACCATGTCAAGATAGATCGGCGAATGATAAGCGGCCTCCTCCCTGCTTTTCATTATGGGCATAAACTGACACAGATAGCCCATTTCACGAAGAAGCTTGAATCCATCCATAAGCCTCCCCGCGGCTTCGTCGAAAAGCCTCGATCTTTTAAACTGCGATTGAGGGAGCTTCTCTATAACTATCAACAGGTCGATGTCAGACCTCTCGTGGAAATCCCCCCGTGCAAATGAGCCAAACAGCACCACCGATACCAGTTCCTCACCAAACCTCTCCTTTAGCGCCTCTACGAGCTTATGCAGGAGTCGATTTACCTCATCTTGAACCTTTCTCCTCTCCATCTCTTCCTCACCGCAAAATAGGATATCTCACTTCCTCGGTTATGTCAATAAGGGGCTGTTCTTATTCCCCTTGAGTGCAGTACCTATGGCTAATTGTCCGCCGTCCACAGCTCAACCGTCATTTATAGTCATTAAGTCATTCGGCTTCGCCGTCATTAATGACTACAAATGACAATAAATGACCTATAATCGGGACAGCCGAGAGGCGGACGGTAGCTTTAAAAACCTCCGCTACACTCAGCGATAATATGAGCGTAAGGGGTTAACGTCGCGCCTTGTACTCCCTTCCCTTCCATCTCGCCTTTCCCGGCAGGCCGGCGAGACCGCATATCAGGATGTAAAGGGTGTGAAAGGGTTGAATGGGCAGGAAGAATTTCATGAGATCGCCTCTGCCGAACATCCTCATACCCTTGGAGACCAGCAGGTATTCAGGCAGGAATTTCATGGCGATCGCCGTTGGACCGATCCATATCGGGATCACCCCGGCAAGGCTAAGGAGGAGAGTTGGGTAAAGCAGCAGGTTCATACCGTAAACGGCCACCATAAAGGCCAGGGCGGAAAACCTGTTTTCAAGCGAATTGGAGGCCCATCTGATCCTCTGGGCCAATAAATCACGAAGGGTTACCTTAGGCATCGTGATAACCAGCGACTCCCTTAAACAGCACGGGATTATCCTCCACGACGTGTTTCGGTTGACCCACTGGATGAACATGTTATCCTCGGCGACCGTTCGACCTATCCTCTTAAATCCGCCCATCTGTTCATATACCTTTCGTCTGTATGCCAGATTATTCCCCGTGCAGGCTAATGCCAACCCCAGCCCCATTCCCCCGGCGAATGCCGTAAACAGCGTCAACAGCTCGAAGGATTGCATCTTCAAAAACAACCTCCTCCATCTTCCGAGCTTCCTGAAGTCCGGGGATCTATCGTCTATCGTCGAGAACCCGGCCACCACACCGACCTCAGGATCGGAGAAGAAGCTCGTCATAACGGAGACCCAATCGAACGGAACGATACAGTCGGCGTCGGTTGTCAATATGATCTCCCCCCGGCTATATCGGATCGCCTTGTCCAGGGCGGTCTGCTTCCCGGTTAACCCTTCAGGCTCATCGTTTTCAAGGGGAATGATCCTGACGTCCGACCGATCGGCATATGATCGGATGATGGAGAGGGTCTCGTCCTCCGATCGATCATCGACAGCCACTATCTCATAGAGGTGTGAGGGATATGACTGCTCTATGAGCGATTCGAGGCATCGGCCGATATGTTCCCTCTCGTTTCGGGCGGATATGATCACGGAGACGAAGGGCCGACCTTTCGGGTCGGAACGCCTTCTGAGCATCTTCCGCGAGATCCTCTCGGCCCTGCCAAGCCCTATTCTGAAGCAGAGGATCACGGACATGTAGATGAAGGAGAGCAGAAGGGTGAAATACCCGACAAAGCTAAGCATATTTCACCTCACATCAGCCTTGATCAGATAGATATGCCATCCTATCACTCCCCCTTCGTCTTTTTCCTATACAACCACAGCAGAGCTAGGATCGTCTTAACATCGCATATATCGCCTCTATCTATCATCCTCAAGGCTTTCTCCAGCGGAAGCTCAATGACCTTGATATCTTCACCCTCCTCCCTTACTCCTCCGCCCTTATGGGAGGGTTTGGATACATATCCCAGATACAGATCCATTCTCTCGGAACTGCCGCCGGGTGAGAGGTAGAAGGAGGTGAGCTTTTCCAACCTCTCGATCTCATATCCCGCCTCCTCGATCGCCTCCGATCTCGCGACTTTGACGGAATCCTCCTTATCCTTAACGCCCGCCACGATCTCTAAGATCCATCCCGGCCCTCCCTTCACATACGCCGGGTATCTGAACTGCTCCACCAGGATGACGGAATCGGCGTCGGGATTGTAAAGCAGCACGCCCACGGAATCCCCCCGCTCGAAACAGTATCGGGTTATCGGCTCGCTCATCGATCCGTCGTACCGTTCATATTGCACAAGGGCTCTCTCAATCTTGAAAAACCCATCATAGACCAGATCGCTTTCGAGCACCTCGACCTTTCTCTTCGACATCAAAACACCCTCGCAAACGACAACATTATTCAAACAGGGATATTTTAGCAGAGGAAATGGAGGGAATCAAGTAATAAGCGCTGTCGTCGAGCGGGCAGCCCGGTGATTTGACCGTATGACGTCGATATAGTATCATGTAAATCAGTTCCCCGGTGAGGTGGGAGAGGATGGAATACATCATAACCGTCATGTCGCGCGATCGGCCGGGCATCATCGCCGGCATCGGTAGGGCCGTCTTTGAGATGGGAGGCAATATAGAGGAGATCAGCCAGACGGTTGTTCGAGGATACTTCACCGTTATACTCTGTGCCACCTTCTCCTCTTCGCCTCCGGTGGAGAGAGTGAAGGAGGTGATCGCGTCCACAGGTGCTCCCGGAGAGTTGGAGGTCGCCGTGCGCATAAGGAGAACGGATGAACCTCTAAGCGCCACGCCAACCACATATGATCGTTTCATACTTACCCTGTTCGGACTAGATCGACCGGGGGTTATATACCATATGTCCACCTATCTCGCCTCCCTCGGCATCAACATCACCGATCTCTACGGCAGGACTGAGGAGGGAGGTTTTACGATGGTGCTTGAGCTCTCCGTTCCTCCGGAGCTTGATCCGCGAGGGCTGAAAGAGGAGCTTGAAAGGCTGGGGCGTTCCTTCGGCATGTCAGCTCACTTCCAACACGAGAATCTATTCAAGGCGACGCATGACCTGCGATCGCTCGCCGTGATTTAGGAGGTGATACCGATGGTGAGAAGTGAGGATATCCTGACGACGATACGGATGATCCATGAGGAGAACTTCGATATCCGAGCTGCAACGATGGGGATCAGCCTGCTGGATTGCCGATCTGAGAGCACAGATAAATTGTGCGAGCGCATCCGCGGGCGGATTATAGATCGGGCGGGGAAGCTATGGGAGGCCTGTGAGACGCTGGCGGCGAAATACGGCGTCCCAATCGTGAACCGGAGGGTGGCCGTTACGCCCATCAGCATAGTCGCCGCAGGACACGGTGAAGAGGGGTTTATCCAAGTAGCCCATGCTCTGGATGAGGCGGCACGTGAGGTGAAGGTTGACCTGATAGGCGGCTACACCGCTTTAGTGCATAAGGGGATGACGCCGGACGATGAGGGCCTGATACGATCGATCCCGTTCGCCCTCTCGGAGACGGAAAGGGTATGCGCTTCCGTCAATGCCGCCTCAACCAAGGCGGGAATCAACATGGATGCCATCTTGCTTGTGAGTGAGATGTTGATAGAGCTTTCCCGCCGTACCAGCGAGAGGGATGGCTTCGGATGCGCTAAATTCGTCGTTTTCGCAAACGCGCCTGAAGATAATCCCTTCATGGCGGGAGCGTTCAACGGCATCGGCGAGGCGGAATGCGTTATCAACATCGGCATCAGCGGCCCGGGAGTGGTAAAAGGAGCGATCGAAAAGGGAAGGGAGATGAAACCCGATCTGACGTTAGGCGATATGGCTGAGATTATCAAAACCACCGCCTTCAGGCTGACACGAATAGGCGAGTTGATCGGGAGAGAGCTCGCCGGAATGATCGGAGCCAAGTTCGGCATCGTCGATCTATCGCTTGCGCCGAGCCCGAAGGTCGGAGATAGCGTGGGCGAGGTTTTACAGGCAATGGGTATCAGGGCGGTGGGAGCTCCAGGATCAACAGCCGCATTGGCGCTCCTGACCGATGCCGTCAAAAAGGGCGGGCTTTTCGCATCCTCATCAGTTGGCGGCCTTTCCGGCGCTTTTATACCGGTCTCGGAGGATATCGGTCTCTCAGCCGCCGTCGAAGCGGGTTATCTGACGATAGAAAAGCTGGAGGCGATGAGCAGCGTCTGTTCAGTGGGTCTGGATATGGTCGTCGTTCCAGGCGATGTGGACGCGGAAACGATCGCCGCACTGATAGCTGATGAACTGGCGATAGGGGTCATCAACCATAAGACAACCGCAGTGAGGATCATACCGGTCCCTGAAAAGAAGGCGGGGGAACGAGTCGTGTTCGGAGGGCTTTTCGGGGAAAGCGTTGTGATGGAGATATGCAACATCGGATGCAATCGACGATTCGTTCGACATGGCGGACGGATTCCGGCTCCGTTGACCAGCCTTCAAAATTGAGTGTAAAATACATCTGAAAGATGAGCTTGCAGGTGGTGAGATGGTGTGGTAAAATAGGGAGGGTCAGAGGAACAATGGATTACGTTCTCGCCATAGATCAAGGGACAACGGGGACGACCGTTCTTCTTGTGAATGAGGAAGGGGAAGTTGCCGAATCGGTCTATGCCGAACTGAGACAGATCTACCCGAGACCGGGTTGGGTGGAACATGACCCGGAGGAGATCTGGCGCTCGACGGCGGGGCTCATTCGTAAGTTGCTCTCCCGATCACAGGTCTCCTCCTCACAGATAAAGGCGATAGGGATCACCAATCAACGTGAGACGACGATCGTCTGGGAGGCTGAAACCGGCAGACCCGTCCACAACGCCATAGTCTGGCAGTGCAGACGAACCGCGGATATGTGCGATCAATTGAGGGAGAAGGGGCTTGAGGAGAAGGTCAGAGATAAGACAGGGCTTATCCTCGATCCTTATTTCTCCGCGACCAAGCTCGCCTGGATCATCCGGGACGTCAAGCCTGAGGGGGAGATCCTCTTCGGGACGGTGGACTCCTGGCTTATATGGAGGATGACGGGCGGCAGAACACACGCCACCGATCAGACCAACGCCTCGCGAACGATGCTCTTCAACATCCACGAGCTGAAATGGGACGAAGAGCTGATAGGGATCTTCAATGTGGGCGCCGTCAGACTTCCTGAGGTGCTGCCTTCTTCGGCGCGTTACGGCGTGGCTCAGGAGCCGAGCGAGATCGAGGGCATCCCGATATGCGGCGTTGCCGGCGACCAGCAGGCATCCCTCTTCGGCCAGGCCTGTTTTGAGAGGGGAGAGACCAAAAACACCTATGGCACGGGCTGTTTTCTGATGATGCAGACCGGCGAAAAGCCCGTTTACTCAAATGAAGGGCTCCTTACCACCTTGGCCTGTTCCGTCACGGAGAGGCCCAGATATGCCCTTGAGGGAAGCGTATTTATCGCCGGAGCGGCGGTGCAGTGGTTAAGGGACGGTTTAGGGATAATCGAATCGGCAGCCCAAAGCGAAGAGATGGCTTTAAGCGTGGAGGATACAGGCGGGGTGTATGTCGTTCCGGCCTTCACCGGCCTCGGAGCGCCTTACTGGGACAGCCGGGCGAGGGGAGCTATCCTGGGGATCACACGGGGAACCAGAAAGGAACATATCGTCAGAGCGACGCTCGAGGCGATAGCACATCAGGTGGCCGACGTCATGGAAGCGATGGAGAGGGATTCCGGAATGAAAATCTCTGCTCTGCGGGTTGACGGCGGCGGATCGGTCAATGATTTCCTTATGCAGTTTCAATCGGATATCCTGAACCTGCCCGTGGAACGATCCAAATATAGAGAGACCACCTCTTTAGGAGCAGCCTACCTCGCCGGGTTAAGCATCGATATGTGGGATCTAGACCGGATCCGATCTCTTCGTAAGGTCAACAGAACGTTCACCCCTCAGATGGAGGATGAAAGGCGGATCCTATTGAGGAGGAAATGGAAGGAAGCTGTCGGGAGAGTGTTGACCAGATGCGGCTGCAATGGAAATACACCCTCATAATAAACCTCTTCATAATAACCTTTATGGCCTTCTTCTTCGTCATAGATGATATAAAACTCAGAAGGGACCGGATCGAGGGACAGATGAGAGATATCTCCCGTGGGATATTGATCCGCGATATAGCCGACGTGCTGAAGACGACCGTACAGGATCTCTCCGATCCTAAGATGATAGAGAGGGAGCTCAGAGGCGTCGTTAAGGAGATGGGCGTTGAGGATCAAATCGTTGACGTCAACGTGACGGATGAAAACGGGAAGATCGTAGCGAGCTTGAAGGGGTGGGAGATAGGAAATATGGTTAACATAGACAGGGAGGGATATGAGAGGATATCTCGGGGGAGAATACGGATCTACAGGCTTGCGCGGTACCATGACAGATGGGTGACCGAGGCGATCATCACATACCCCAGATCGGCTCGGTTCGAGGATAACTCCAACATAGTGATCGAAAACGGTCTCATCCAAATCCTCTTCGACGCCCCGGATGTGGCGAGTTATCTCTGGGAGCTTAGGCTTATACACATGATATATGTCCTGGCAACCAGCATCTCCCTCGCGTTCCTGATTAGCCTCCTCACGGGACGGATGGTGATTCGGCCGCTTGAAAACCTCGTTGAGATAATCCAGAGGGCCGATGAGGGGGATCTGAACTTCCTCGTTGTCTCCCGATCAAAGGGTGAAATCGGCAGGGTGAGCTCCAGATTGGCGGACATGATCCGGCAGATAAAGGTGGCTCATAGGGAGAGAATAGAAGCTCTAAGGAGAATGGCTTCCGGTGTGGCCCATGAGATAAGAAATCCGCTTAACTCCATCAGCATGACGGTTCAATACCTCAGATCGATCATCTCATCCGACGAGGTATCGGAGGAGGATCTTGATGAGGCACGGGAATGCCTGGAGATCATGGACAAACAGGTCAAAAGGCTCAGCCAGATAACTGATCAATTTCTCACCCTCAATCGTCCGCCGTCGCTTCAAATCGAGCCTACAGATCTGGAATCACTCACCGACGACGTACTATCGGAATTCAACGCCGCCTTTAACAGCGCGGGCATCTCAATCATCAGGAGATACTGCGGAGAGCTCAAAGAGGTGCCCCTGGATGCCGACAAGATCCGACAGGCCATATATAATCTGATCCAGAACGCCATCCAGGCGATGCCGAAAGGCGGCAAGATCTATATAACTACAAAGCTGGAGAAAGGCAAGTTCCTGGACAGGGCTGTGGTGGAGATAAGGGATACAGGGATAGGGATACCGGATGAGATCCAGCCCAGGATCTTCGACGCCTACTTCACGACGAAGGAGAGGGAGGGAGGCGTGGGACTTGGCCTGTCGCTGACGCTCCAGATCGTCGAGGCTCATGGGGGCAAGATCGAACTCAGAAGCAAGGTTGGGATGGGCTCATCCTTCAAGATCATCCTGCCTATCAGGAGGTAGGGGGCGAGGCAACCTTGACATGTTCTTTAAACCGATGATATAATCTTACACGAATTCCACTGGTGGCGGGGAAAACCCGCAGGTGATCGTTATGAGATTCAGGTTAAAGGTTGTATCTCCCTTGATTCTATCCCTCACACTGATCTTTTTAATCCCCGGCTGCTTACCTAAGGGCGCAGTCTCTCCGCAGAAAGAAATCGATATGATCCTGGAAAACGCCTCTTGTTTCCAGGAGGAGCAGGACTACGATAGGGCGATAGCCGAGTTTCAGAAGCTCCTGGACAAATACCCGCAGAGCGATCAGGCGGACAACGCTCAGTTCGAAATAGGCAACAGCTATAGGCTCAAGGGAGATTACAAGGCCGCTATCAAGGCCTATGAGAAGGTGAACTCCAAAAGCGAGCTGGCCGATAGGGCGAAACTCCTGATCGGCGATTGTTACCTCGCCCTCAACGAGGTGAAAAAAGCGAGGGAGATCTATAGGTCTCTTGTCAGAAAGTATCCCTATCTCAACAACGACGAGGCGCGCGAGGCCAGGAGAAACCTCGATCTGATGGCAAGGATAGTCAAGCTGGAAAGTGAGGTCAGAGAGGGTGTGGAGTCGCATAGAGATAACGCCCTCTTCGAGATCGGCAGAATCTACCTCGAGGAGTTAAACCTTCCCGATGTGGCAGCCGAAAGGTTCAAGGAACTGACCGAGAGGTTCCCGAAGAGCGAGTTGGCCGATGATGCGATGATGATGTTAGGCGAGAGCTACTGGCGCATGGCCAAGTACGAGTCCCCACCCAAGGTGGACACCAGGAAGCTGGCGGCGTTCGTCAGGTATTACTACATCCTCGACAGGTACCCGCAGCTCGGGGAGATGGATCTACGCAAGATCGGGCTCAGCCCCCATTGGCCCGCCGGATATCCGAGCAGGGGATACGAGAAGTTCTACGGCAGGGGCATGAGGTATGATAACTACTACCTCGAAGTGCGATTCCTCCTGAGCAGATATCGCGATCTGAGGGAGTGGCGATATACGGACTTCCTGCCTCCCTGCTATGGCAAGGCGATGGAGACGTGGAATGAGCTTCTGGAGAGATACCCGAACACCGATGCAGCCCTGAAATGTCGCAAAGTAGCGGCCAAGAGGTTAGCCGAGCTCGGAAGGGCCTTCTATAACGCCGGCGCTCCTGGATTCAGCAACGTCCTGCTTCATGAGTCGCTCAGCTACTATCCGACGCCGGAGGCTCATATCTACCTGGCTTACTTCTACGCCGACGCCAGGGCCTTCTCAAACGACAGGACGTCGCTTTATAACAAGATTCAGGTGTTCGATCACATAAAGCAGGCGGAGAAATTAGTGTCCCCCGACTCGGAGCTGGCCTCCCAGATCAAACAACTGAAGACCTGGATGAACTACCGAATGCGTGTGGAGGCCCTTGAGGCTAAGGTAAGCAAGCTCAGCAGCCGGGGAGGCTAATAAACCGAATAAAGAAAGGATGATAGCCGATGGAAGAGGTCCGGCAGATAGGTCCTCAGGCCGAGTTGGTGGCCAAGTATGAGGAACAGATAAGACGGCTTGAAAATTACATGGAGTCGCTTGAAAACGAGGTGGCCAATTTAAGACGTAAGCTTAACTCGGCCCATTCTGAGGAGATCGAGCTGAGGCTGTATGAAACCACGCGTGAGCTGATAAACGCGCATAGGCGTAACCGAAAACTTACGGACGCCCTGCGCGATGTGAGGGAACAGATAGAAATCCTGAAGGAAAGGGTCGACAAACTCACCGCTCCGCCCAACAATTACGCCGTTTTTCTGAACGCAAATGACGACGGAACGGTAGACGTCGACTTGGGTGGGAGAAAATGGAGGGTTAACGTAGATCCGTCGATAGACGTGACGAAACTCCGTAAAGGCCAGGAGGTCATCGTCAATTCCGAATATAACGTCGTGGGGGTTCGTCAGTTCGACGGACAGGGTGAAGTGGTGAAGGTGAAGGAGAGACTGGACGAGAAAAGGGTTATAGTCAACTACAGGGCGGATGAGGAAAGAGTGGTCGAGCTGGCTGAAACGGTCAAGGAGGAGGAGTTCAGATACGGCGACACCGTGCTGGTCAACCTTCAGACCGGATTGGTGATGGAAAAGCTGCCCAAAGCAGAGGTGAAGGATCTGCTTCTGGAAGAGGTGCCGGATATAACATACGATGATATAGGCGGGCTGGACAAACAGATCGAGCAGATCCGTGATGCCATAGAGTTGCCCTACGTCTATCCGGAGGAGTATAAGGAGTTCGGACTGACACCCCCTAAGGGGATTCTACTTTACGGACCACCCGGATGCGGTAAAACCCTTATAGCCAAGGCAGTGGCCAACAGCCTCGCCAAGAAAGCCCGCGAGATAACCGGCAACCAGGACATAAAGGGGTATTTTATCAACATCAAAGGACCTGAGCTGCTGAACAAATACGTCGGCGAAACTGAACGTAAGATCAGGGAGATCTTCCAGAGAGCGAAGGAGAAGGCTCAAGAGGGCATGCCGGTGGTCATATTCTTCGACGAGATGGATTCGCTGTTTAGAATGAGGGGCTTGGGCATCTCATCCGACATGGAGTCGACCATCGTCCCCCAGTTCCTGGCAGAGATCGACGGCGTGGAAGGGGTCAGAAACGTCATCGTCATAGGGGCCAGCAACAGGCAGGACCTGCTCGACCCCGCTATACTCCGCCCTGGTAGGCTGGATATCAAGATCAAGATCGACCGTCCGGATGAGGAAGGAGCGAAGGATATATTCTCCAAATACCTGAAGCCCGATCTGCCGATCGCACAATCCGAGATAGAAGCGGCCGGAGGGGATATAAACGCTGCCATCAGGAGCATGATCGAAAGGGCGGTTGAAATCATGTATGCCGAGACCGACGAGAACAAATTCCTCGAGGTGACTTACGCCCACGGCGAAAGGGAAATCCTCTACTTCAAGGATTTCGTCAGCGGAGCTATGATCGCCAATATCGTCTCAAGGGCTAAAAAGCACGCCCTCAAGAGATACATCCAGGGCGAGGAGGAAAAGGGGATAAGGTTCGAGGACATCGAGAAGGCGATCCGCGAGGAGTTCAAGGAGAACGAGGACCTGCCCAATACCGCCAATCCGGATGACTGGGCCAAGATTTCCGGCCGTAAAAGCGAAAGGATCGTCAGCGTCAGAACGCTGTTCGATAAAGAGGAGAAGAAAAAAGATTACAGGATCGTCGGGACGGGGCAATATCTGTAATCCTAACCTTTGGAGGGAATAGCAGATGCCGGTTCCCAAGGTGATGGGTGTCGAAACGGAATATGGGATAAGCGTGAAGGGGGCGGTTGACAGGGATCCTGTCACGGCTTCCACCCTCGTCGTCAACAGCTACAGGGATAGGGAGAGGAATAAGGTCCTGTGGGATTACGATCAGGAATCCCCCACTTCTGACGCCAGAGGGTTCACAACCGATGAGACGGTGCAGAATCCCGATGAGGAGAGCAATCGGGTGATAAACGACATCCTGATAAACGGCGGAAGATATTACGTCGATCACGCCCATCCCGAATACTGTACTCCGGAATGCCTGGACGCCAGAGAGCTGGTGAAATACGATAAGGCCGGAGAGATCATCCTCAACATCTCCCGTCGGATATCGGAGGATGTTCTGGGAAAGGACACCAGAATAATAATCCACAAGAACAACAGCGACCACAAGGGGCATAGTTATGGATGCCATGAGAACTATTTGATGGATAGATCGGTGGATTTTCAGGAGATCGTGGACGGTCTGACCCCATTCCTGGTCACGAGGCAGATATTCACCGGCAGCGGGAAGGTTGGGTATGAGAACGGCAGCGACCCGGCGGTCTATCAGATCTCACAGCGGGCCGACTTCTTCGAGTCGGAGGTGGGGCTCAGCACCATGGTCGATCGCCCGATCATCAACACCCGCGACGAGCCTCACGCCGACGAGAAGAGGTTCAGAAGGCTACATGTCATAGTCGGCGATGCCAATATGTCCGAATTCACCACATATCTTAAGGTGGGCACCACCGCTTTGGTTCTGACGCTCATAGAGATGGGGATGATCAAAGACAGGTTTAAGCTCATGAACCCTGTGAAGGCGATCAAATCGGTCTCCAGGGATCTGAACTGCAAAGGCCGTATAAACATGCTGAAAGGAGGAAGCTGGACCCCCATACAGATTCAGAGGGAATACCTGAACCTCGCCGTCAAACATCTATCCTTGACAGTCGATCCGATCGCCAAGGATATTCTTGATAAATGGGAGTTCGTGCTCGATAAACTCGAAGAGGACCCGATGCAGTTGGACAGGCATATAGACTGGGTCATCAAGAAACGACTGATAGAGGCTTACATGAGAAGGTTCAATCTCGATTGGTCAGATCACAGAGTTCTGATGTTGGATCTTCAGTATCACGACGTCGATCCTGAAAAAGGATTGTACTACAGGTTGGCCAAAAACGGACAGGTTGAGAGGATCCTCAACCCAGGTGAGGCGTTCAGCGCCGTCACCGACCCGCCCGAAAGCACAAGGGCCTATTTCAGAGGTATGTGTCTGAAAAAGTATTCGCAGCAGATTCACAGCGTCAGTTGGAATTCAATGGTCTTCGAGCTCAATTCATCCTCGTCCTTGAATAAGATCTACATGCAGGACCCGTGCAGGGGGACGAAGGAGTTGGTGGGTGAGATACTGGACGGTTGCAAAACCGCCGATGAATTGATAAAATTCTTTGATGAGCTGTCTAAATGAGGGGGTGTGAATATGCCTTCCAAGGAGAGAAAGCAGACATACAAAAAGAGAGAAGAGGAGAAGAGGGAGGAGCGTCAGGAGCCGGAAGCCGATAAGGGGGCCCAGGATATCAAAGATGACCTGGACAGGCTTCTGGACGAGATAGATGAAATCCTTGAGGAGGATTCGGAGGAGTTCATTGAAAACTACATACAACGCGGCGGCGAATGATCTGTGGGAGCCTAAAAGCTCAGACTTCCTCGAAATGCTGATGCGTTACCATCCTCATTTGTGGCCTGCTTTCGGCTCTCCATTACCTGGGACTGAATCGCTAACACATAAAACCCTCAGGCGCCTCCCAGACAAAGAGGGGGTGCTCCTCGGAACCACCATCCTGGCCCTGAAATATGAGGACGGTGTGGTGATAGGCGGCGACCGAAGGGCGGTGGAGGGATATCAGGTGGGGGAGCGCAGGATCGAAAAGGTCTTCTCGGTGGACGAATACTCCGCCATAGCCATAGCCGGAATCGCAGGACCCTGTATCGAGATCGCAAAGATCTTCCAAGTTCAGGTCGAGTATCACGAGAAGATGGAGGGTACCCCCCTGAGCCTCGAGGGCAAGGCCAACTTCCTCTCAACGCTGATCAGGTCGAATCTCCAGGCTGCGATGCAGGGATTGGTGGTCATACCCATATTCGCCGGATACGATCTCAAACGTAAGGAGGGGAGGATATTCAAATACGACCTCACCGGCGGAAGATATGAGGAGACGGAGTACTACGCGATCGGATCAGGCGGCAAGGACGCTCGCGCTACCATGAAGAAGCTCTATAGACCCGATATGGACAGAGACTCGGCTTTAAGGGTGGCCGTTGAGGCCCTATGGGACGCGGCCGATGAGGATATAGCGACTGGAGGACCGGACTTCATCAGGGGTATCTATCCTACCCTCAAGCTGATAACCCAGGAGGGCACCAAAAGCCTGAAGGATGATGAGGTGGCCGGATTGTTCGATGAATTGATGGAAAAGCTCAAAGGAAAGCAGAGAGGTTGATGGCATGCCACAGTTCTACGTTTCCCCCGAACAGGTGATGGCTGACAAGGCCAACTATGCCAGAAAGGGGATCGCCAAGGGCAAGGACGTCGTGGCGCTGGAATATATAGATGGCATCGTTTTCGTGGCCGAGAACCTAAGCGCTACGTTGAACAAGATCCACGAGATATATGACAGGATAGCCCTGGCTGCCGTGGGAATGTATCCGGAGATAGAGCCGCTGAGAACCACGGGGATCTATCAGTGCGAGATCAAAGGATACGCCTACAGCAGGGAGGATGTCAACGCCAAATGGCTGGCCACCCTTTACTCCCAGCAGATCGGAACCGTCTTCAGACAGATCGACACTAAGCCGCTTGAGGTGGAGTTACTGCTAGCTGAGGTCGGCGATACGCCGGAGGAGAACCAGATCTTTCACATCTCCTTCGACGGGAGCGTCTGGGATGAACGCAAGATAGCCTCCATAGGCGGCCATGCCGAGGAGATAAGGAAATTCATCCAGGGGATCTACGAGGAGGGGATGCCCCTGGAGGAGGCGATAAAGCTGGCCGTCAAAGGGATCGAGAGCATAGAGAACGATAAGAAGCTGACCTGCGATAACCTGGAGGTCGCCGTTTTGGATAGGAACAAGGAGAGGAGGAAATTCAAGAGAATTCCAAAGGGAAAGGTGGCTGAGATTTTATCATGAAACGGCGGATATTCGGTCTCGAAAGCGAATACGGCATCGTCTGCATGCCGCTCAACAAGGGCGGCAGGCCTCTTCCGGTGCAGAATGCCGTGACCTATCTCTTTAAGGGGATAACTTCCGGCAGGATGTATCCGGACGTCTTCCTGGAGAACGGAGCTCGGTTCTATCAGGATATTGGATGTCATCCGGAATATGCTACGCCGGAGTGTGATAACGTCTATGACCTGGTGGTCCACGATAAGGCCGGCGAGCGGATCGTGGAGGAGCTGATGATAAGGGCCGAAAGGGCCCTGCAAAGGGATGGATTTAACCATAAGATATCCATATTCAAGAACAACACCGATTCGCGCGGAAACACCTATGGCTGTCACGAAAATTACCTGATGGACAGACATGTCAGCCTCCGGCAGCTCGCCACTCAGCTTATCCCGTTCTTCGTCACGAGGCAGATCTACACGGGCGCAGGCAAGGTCAAAAGCAGCATCAGGGGCGGATATGCCATCTCACAGCGGGCTCAATACATTCGTGAGGATATCTCGATAGCCACCACCACTGCCAGAGGGATAATCAACACGAGGGATGAACCACATGCCGATAGGGAGAAATACCGCAGACTCCACGTGATCGTGGGAGATTCGAACATGTCGGAATTTACCAACTATCTGAAAGTTGGCACCACGCATATCGTGTTGATGATGATCGAGGATGGATTCCTAGACAAGCGAATGGCGCTTTACGATTCGGTCAAGGCGATACAGCAGATCTCCGAGGATCTGAGCTGTAAGAAGACGATCGAGCTGGAAAGCGGCAAGAGACTCACCCCTGTGGAGATACAGAGATATTACCTCGAGGCGGCCCATAGATACTTCGAGACGGAGGAGATCGATCCCGTCAGCAAGGATGTGCTCAAGAAATGGACCTACGTACTCGACAAAATAGCCGAGGATCCGATGCAGTTGGACAGGGAGATCGACTGGGTGATAAAGAAACGGATGATAGAGACCTACGTGAATAGACGTAGGATAAGATGGGATGACGCTAGGGTTCACATGCTCGACCTGCAATATCACAACATCAGACGCAAGGTCGGCCTATACTATATCCTCGAGAGAGAAGGAAGGGTCGAGCGAATCGCCACCGATGAGGCGATAGAACACGCTATGCGTAATCCCCCTGAAACAACAAGGGCGAAGTTCAGGGGACAGTTCGTCAAACTCGCCAACGAACAGAAGATACTGTGCGGGGTCAATTGGAGCTACATACAGCTTTATGAGCCATGCCAGCAGCTTTACCTTTCAACCGACCCGCTTGATCCCGTCTACGAGGAAGCCAGTAAGGGGATGTATTCCTTCTGAGTTTACGAGAGCCTCCGGGAAAGCCCATCCTTTTAAGGGTGGGATGAAAGGCGGCTTGCTTTTATCTCCTCTTATGTTATAATTATGCAGCGGACTGCAGTGCAGCTATTAACATCGCTGCCGTAGGAGCATGTCTCTTGCGGCAAGGGTGGTCTGACACCGCCCGGCCTAATGGCCAGACCGGGAACGCCGGTTCCCGGCCCGATGGGGTAAAGGACTATACTTCGACGGAGTATAGTTAAACCCTAACCTTAAAGTTCCCTGTGGGAACCCCACGTGTTTTAGCCGTGGGAGGATGTCAGAAATCAGGGCCCAAATTGTAAAATAATGCGCGGCCCAATTTACGTTTATCACCGCAAAAGGAGGAAGTAGATGGCAGCGAAGTACGTATACTTCTTCGGCCGTGGGAAGGCTGAAGGCAACGCTAAGATGAGGGATCTTCTTGGAGGAAAGGGCGCCGGACTCGCTGAGATGACCAACATCGGAATCCCCGTCCCGCCCGGCTTCACCATCACCACCGAGGTTTGTAAGCTTTATTACGAAAATAACAAGCGATATCCGGAAGGTCTTAAGGAACAGGTTGAGGAAAACCTTCGTAAGGTTGAACAGATCATGGGGGCCAAGTTCGGAGACCCCGAAAATCCGCTCCTTGTCTCCGTTCGCTCAGGAGCCCCGATCTCGATGCCCGGCATGATGGATACGATCCTGAACCTGGGCCTCAACGATGATACCGTCCAGGGATTGATTAAAAAGTCCAACAACCCCAGGTTCGCCTATGACGCCTATCGAAGGTTCGTCCAGATGTTCGGAAACGTCGTGTTGGGCATACCACACTCCAAATTCGAGGAGCTTATAGATCAGAAGAAAGAAGAGAAGGGCGTCAGATTCGATACCGATCTGGACGCCGAGGACTGGAAGGATCTGGTCGGCAAGTTCAAAAAGCTGATCAAGGATGAAACCGGCAGGGATTTCCCCGAAGATCCTCAGGAACAGCTTTGGATGGCCATCAACGCCGTCTTTGAATCGTGGAACAACGAGAGGGCGATCATCTACAGGAAGATCCACAACATACCCGACGATTTGGGCACGGCTGTCAACGTCCAGACGATGGTCTTCGGCAACATGGGCGACGATTCCGGCACAGGCGTCGCCTTCACGCGTGATCCGGCTACCGGCGAGAAGAAGGTCATGGGCGAGTTCCTCATCAACGCCCAGGGCGAGGATGTGGTCGCCGGAATCCGAACCCCTCGACCGGTGGAGGAGCTTAAGGAGGTCATGCCGGAGGTCCACGAGCAGTTGATGCGGGTGTGCGAGACGCTGGAGAGGCATTACAAGGACATGCAGGATATCGAGTTCACGATTCAAAACGGCAAGCTCTTCCTCCTTCAGACCAGAACCGGCAAGCGCACGGGGGCGGCTGCCATCAAGATCGCCGTCGATATGGTGAGAGAGGGCCTGATAGATAGGGAGACGGCCCTTCTCAGGGTTGATCCGATGGCCCTGGATCAGGTGCTACATCCGATGATAGATCCCAACGCTGAGGTCGAGGTGATAGCCAAAGGCCTTCCGGCTTCTCCAGGGGCGGCCGTCGGAAAAGTGGTCTTCGACGCCAAAACGGCCGAGGAATGGGCCTCAAACGGCGAGGAGGTGCTTTTGGTCAGGCCTGAGACCTCGCCGGAGGATATAGGCGGGATGCACGCGGCTCAGGGGATTTTGACCTCGCGCGGCGGGATGACCAGCCACGCTGCCGTGGTGGCCAGAGGTATGGGAAAACCCTGTGTCGCCGGGGCCGGTGAGGTTCTGGTCGATGAAGGCGCCCGCACCTTCAGAGTAGGCGATATCGTCGTCAAAGAGGGCGATTACATCACCATAAACGGCACAACCGGCGAGGTTATCCTCGGAAAGGCTCCCCTGGTTGAGCCCCGGATAAGCGGCGATTTCGAGACGCTGATGAAGTGGGCCGATGAGTTCCGCCGTCTCGGCGTCCGGACGAACGCCGATACCCCTAAGGACGCCAAGGTCGCCAGGGAATTCGGCGCCGAAGGGATAGGGCTATGTCGTACCGAGCACATGTTCTTCGAGGGCGATAGGATCATCGCCATGCGCGAGATGATCATGGCCAAGGATGCGGAGGGTAGAAGGGAGGCGCTTGCCAAACTCCTGCCCTATCAGAGGGAGGATTTCATCGGCATATTTGAGGTCATGGACGGTCTGCCGGTCATCATCCGTACCCTCGATCCGCCGCTTCACGAGTTCCTGCCCAGACGAGAGGAGCTCCTCCAGCAGATAGCCGAGTTGAAGTTCGAGCTTGCAAACTCCAGCACGCTCTCCGATATGGACGAGAAACTCGCTAAGCTCAGAGAACTAGAGGAGGTGCTCGAAACGGTCGAGAGACTCCATGAGTTCAATCCGATGCTCGGCTTCAGAGGATGTCGTCTCGGCGTCTCCTATCCGGAGGTGACCGAGATGCAGGCTAGAGCCATATTTGAGGCCGCCGCCGAGGTGGCAAAGCGCGGGATCAAGGTCATACCCGAGGTGATGATACCGCTCGTGGGTAACGTCAAGGAGCTCCAGATGCAAAAAGAAATAGTCGACAGGGTCGCCGAGGAGGTCATGCGTGAGAGCGGCGTGAAGTTCGACTACATGGTCGGAACCATGATCGAGGTGCCCAGAGCCGCCTTGACGGCCGATGAGATCGCCGAGGTGGCGGACTTCTTCTCATTCGGAACCAACGACCTCACCCAGATGGGGCTCGGAATGAGCAGGGACGACGCCGGCAAATTTCTCGGCTTCTACGTCGAAAGCGGCATCTATGAGAAAGACCCGTTCCAGTCGCTGGATCAGGTCGGTGTGGGACAACTCGTGGAGATCGGAGTTAAGAAGGGGCGTTCAACCAAGCCGGATCTCGAGATCGGTATCTGCGGCGAGCACGGCGGCGATCCCGACTCGATCGAGTTCTGCCATAAGGTGGGGATGGATTACGTGAGCTGCTCGCCGTATCGCGTGCCCATAGCAAGGCTGGCTGCCGCACAGGCGGCCATCAGGGAGAAGCAGGCGAAAGAATAGAGTATGGTAAACCATCCTCCAAATCAAGGGGCGGATGGCGATCGTTCGCCCCTTGATCAACTCCAATCCTCTCCTTCCAAATCCCGATCGGAATGTGTGATCTGTTCCTCATCGATCAATTAAAGGGATATTTCGGGAAAAGGAATGATGTGGCTTTCGCCTTTCTGTTCGGCTCCCAGGCTAAAGGAACTGCTACACCGAGATCAGATGTGGATGTGGCGGTGTATTTCTATCCGAAGAGGCGCAGGCCGATAGAGTTCGAGGAGGAGATCTACTACGAGGGTGAAGAGGAGATCTGGTCGGATCTGGAGGAACTGCTGAATAGAGAGGTGGAACTGCTGGTTCTGAACAGAGCCCCCGCTACGGTAGCGGATAGCGCTATAAGGGGGATACCCATACTCATCAATGATCCGGGGTTATATGTCGATTTCATGCTGGTGGTAACCTCCGAAGCCATCGATTTCAGGGAGATGATGAAGAGGGATTTCTTGGAGAGATTAAGGTATGAGAGAAGAGCTGAAAGAGAGATTAATAAGACACCTTAGATTCCTGGAGGAGGAACTCAGCGATTATCCTCTGTTCGAGTCACTATCATGGGAAGAGTATAGCACTAACCGTAGCAAACGAAGGGAAGTAGAGAGATGGGTGGAAAACCTGGTGAATTCCTCGATCGACATCGCCAAGCTTATCCTATCCCTGGAAGGGATTGAAGTGCCTCAAACTTATAGGGCAATCGTCTTCCTTCTCGGTTCAGTGGAGGGATTCGACAAGCGAAATACTGAGGAACTCGCTAGATATGTAAGGTTGAGAAACGTGATAGCACATGAATACCTTGATGTCAAATGGAACTCGATCAGAAGATTCATCCTCCAATCTGAAGCTTTATACGGAAGGCTAGTCGACGAAGTGAGAAAATACCTGGGAGAACTATTGGATGAAGAGACCTCTTAACTCAGTATCACATCCTCGCCCAATACGCTTTTTTACCGGCCTCCAGCTTTTTGAGTGCTATATCTCCCTGTCCATCTTAAGCAGGTTCTGGCGTGTTCTCCAGAAGAGAAATCCGGCCGTGGCGTCGCCTCACGTGGTGACTATCGCCCATCTCTCGACATATTTATAAATGATGAATCTGAGCCTGTGTTTGATTCATGATCAGTTCACCTTTTCTAAGATCCCCACGATTTTCCCCAACTTGGTGCGAGCCTCTATCTTGACGGGAATCCTACGATCATCGTCCGTGAGCCAAAGTTTATGTCCGCTTGAAGAACACAGGACGATGGTGCGCACCTTACCCAGAACGGTCTTGACGGTTTCAACGCCGGTCATTCTCACAGTGATTATCTGAACCTTTTTTCTCAGGAGGAGGGGAAAGGTATAGGGTTTGCCCAGCTCGATCGCTTTGGCCCTAACCAGAAACAACATGGAGAGCTCGTCCTGAACGTCAGGTGGAACCTCGATCCGCATGGCTTTCCCTTTCTCCTTCATAACCGCTATTCCATCATCGGGATCGAAATCGATCTCCACATGTGCCCTGAACTTCCTATCCACGATCTCCTTCTTGTAAAGGATCGGCCTGAATGTCTCGGGATCGATGTAGCTCTCCCTCGAATCCCTGAAATAGTAGATCTTAGAGAAGAAATCGTTCGTCTGAGATGTCGATTTAACATGGATCACATCCCGACCATCGATCCTCTCCACGCTGAGCGTCTGTAATATCTGCCATCCGGCCGGTATGCCCAAGACCTTCGCCTTGAAGATCAACCGCTCTCCGAGTCTGAAGGGTGAGGAATCGAGGGTGGGCTGTTCTGAAAGGGGGAGAACCTCCTCGGCGTGCATTGGGATCGATGCGATTATTGAAAGGGAAAGAAGGGCGATCCTAATAAACCCCGGTTTTAAGGCAAGCATCTTCCCCTCCATAGGTAACTTGCCCTATATAACGAAACATTCGCGCTACAGGTTACACCACACCTGTGCCTTAGGTGCACTCCTGATCGTCCGGCTAACATGATAGCTGCATTTTTTGCATCTCGTTCCCCAGGAGGTATAGTTAAGGTTAGTGTTGACGGTGTGTCGTTAATGGCATAGAATTTGCGAAACCACCGCCGAAAAACGTCTGGCGGAGATGTAGCGATGAAAAGCCTTGTCGAGCTTATATCGCCTGATAGAATCGTCGCCCTTAAATCCAAAACCAAGGAGGAAGCCCTGCTGGAGCTTGTCGATGTGATATCGAAATCGCATCACATAAAGGATAAGGAGGAACTGCTGAAGGCTATCCTGGAGAGGGAGAGGATAATGAGCACGGGGATAGGATTGGGCATCGCCGTGCCTCATGCCAAGTTGGACTCCGTCTCCGACTTCGTCATAGCCATGGGCATCTCAAAGGAGGGAATAGAGTTCAACGCCCTGGACGATAAGCCGGTGCACATCATCGTCATGATAGCGGGGCCGAATCAACAGGCGATGTATCTGAGAACATTGGCGAAGGTGACGCTGCTCTTGAAAAACGAGAGGATCAGAAGGAAGATCATCAACTCCAAGTCGCCTGAAGAAGTGATGGAGATAATTCGGAGTTTCGGAGATGAATGACCTTCTGGAACTGGCGATCTTATTGCTTTTGGGGCTCTACGTGGCTAAGGGTGCGAAAGCCCTTCGCACTCCCCAGGTGGTAGGATATGTTATAGCAGGCGTCATCCTGGGCCCCTCCGTCATAGGTCTTTTAAGCCTGGAAGGGTCATTACGATACGATATCGTGACCTCAGTTACGCTTGGGATCATAGGATTCGTGATAGGAGGCGAGCTGGCGCTCAGAAACCTCAGAGGGCTGGGGAAGGCGATCGCGTGGATAGTTCCGCTTGAGGCCAGTTTCGCCCTTTTCCTGGTCGGCCTCGGAACCTACGCTCTCACACGTAACGCCCCCCTTTCAATTCTCCTGGGAGCCCTGGCTTCGGCGACCGCTCCGGCGGGGACGGTGGACGTGCTTCAGGAGTATAAGGCCAAAGGCCCTGTAACAACTACCCTCTACGCCGTTGTCGGCCTCGATGATGCCTTTTCGCTGATATCCTACGGGTTCTGTCTTCCCTTAGCTAAGTTTTTCATCTCAGGCGAGCCGATGAGCCTGCAGGGCGTTGTGTTGACTCCACTTCGGGAGATAACCTTGGCCATAGCTCTGGGAGCGGCGGCGGGCGCGATAGCGGTCCTCCCCGCAAAATGGCTCAAACACAGAAATGAACTGCTGGCCTTCACGCTCGGAATTATCCTGCTGATAAGCGGCACAGCCGTCAAATTTCATCTCTCCCTGATACTCGCCACGATGTCCATGGGTGTGACCATGGTGAACCTGAGATACGCCGTATGTCGCAGGATGATCGAAGTTCTAAACGATTTCGCACCGCCGATCTACGTGCTCTTCTTCGTCTTAGTCGGAGGTAGACTCGATATATCCCTCCTGCCGAAGATGGGTTTGGTCGGGCTTGCCTACATCGCGTTGCGCGAGTCGGGAAAATATCTGGGGACATATCTGGGGGCGACGTTCGGTAAAGCTGATCCGAAAGTGAGGAAATACGCCGGGCTAGGTCTCTTTTCCCAGGCAGGTGTGGCTATCGGACTGGCCCTTTCAATATATCACGAGCTGATTCAGGCGGGTAGTCAGAACGCTGAGCTCGGAAAATACATAATAACGGTGATAACGGCGACCACATTTGTCGTTCAGATTATCGGTGCCCCTTTCGTCAAGCTGGCCATAGTCAAGGCAGGGGAGGTCGGCAAAACGAAATGAGTTTGGGAGAGGAAGATGTATTACCTGATAATCCATCTCTATCAAGATAGGTTTCAAGATGATGTGATGCTCGCCCTCACGGCCGAAGGGGTGGGGGATAGTCTTATCATCGATGCCGTCAATATGAGAAATGTGCTCGCCTTCGAGATGCCCATATTCGCCGGATTTAGAGCCGATCTGAGCAGAAGAAAAAGCTACGCCAAGCTCATCCTGGCCGTGGTTCCGGACGAGGAAACGATAAACAGAATCGCCGAAACGCTGAAGATAAGCGGCATGAACATCAGCGATCCGGAAATCTGCAAGATAACCTATTTTCCCGTGAAGATACTTAGGGGAAGCTGAGCGTCGATTTCCAGACCCGCTTCATCTCCCATATGTCGGAACTGATAACGATCCGTCCCGTTCTCCCCTTAACGATGAACCTCTCATCACCCCTCACACGGCCGATTAACCCAAGCGGCACGCCGTTCATAACTCTCTCGAGCTCCTCACGCTTTTCCGGTTTCACCTCGACGATGAAGCGGCTGTTGGATTCGGAGAAGAGGATGAAATCGTCCCTGTCGATCTCCTCCCCTAGAGGGACCGAGTGAAGTTCGATCTCCGCTCCCAATCCGCCGGCGAAAGCCATCTCGGCTACAGCAACCCCGATCCCGCCCTCAGAGCAATCATGACACGCCATCACGAGCCCGCCCTTGATAGCGTCATGTAGTTTCAACATCACGTTTTTCCCGATATCAGGTCTGACCTTGGGAACAGAATTACCGGTATATCCGAAGAGATCAAGATAATGAGAGCCACCCATCTCATTATAGGTCAACCCGACGACATATATCAGATCGCCCTCCATTTTGAAATCCATGCTGACGATCTTCGTCACATCCTCGATAACACAGATAGCGGAGATGAGAAGGGTTCCGGGTATGGCTATCTCCTCGCCCGTCCTCGTATCCCGGTATTCGTTATAGAGGCTATCTTTGCCTGAGATAAAGGGCGTCCCGTATGCGACAGCGATGTCGTAACAAGCTTTTGCGGCTCTGACCAACCCTCCCAATCGATCTGGTTTATCGGGATTCCCCCAGCTGAAGTTATCTAGGAGAGCGGTTCTCCCTATGTTTCCGCCGACGGCCGTGATGTTACGAAGCGCCTCATCTATGGCCGAGGCGGCCATCCAATATGGATCTATATCCCCGTATTTCGGATTGATCCCGTTTGCAACCGCTATTCCCTTCCTAGATCCCAGAACGGGCGTATGGACGCAGGCATCTCCGGGCCCGTCGTTCTCCCTGCCCTGAAGCGGTTTGAGTATACTCCCACCCTGAACCTCGTGATCATACTGTCTTATCACCCACTCCTTGCTGGCGACGTTGGGTGAGGAGAGGATCTTCAGAAGACATGGCGTCAGATCCTCGGGCTCGGCGAAATCCGGCTCGGGATATCGAGGTTTAACCCAAACGGCCCTTTTTTTGACGTTCGGCCTGCCATGGTGTAGGAAGTCCATATCGATGTCGGCCACCACCTCATCCCCATACATCACGACCAACCTCTTGGTGTCGGTGAACCGGCCGATGACGGTGGCTTCGACGTCCTCGGCGGCGAAGACATGGATCAGCTCCTCGACCTTTTCGGGCGGCACGGCCAACACCATCCTCTCCTGCGCCTCTGAGAGCCAGATCTCCCATGGTGCAAGCCCTTCGTATTTAAGCGGGACCCTTTCAAGATGCACGATCGCCCCTGTTTCGGCCCCCATCTCTCCCACAGCCGACGAAAGCCCCCCGGCGCCACAGTCCGTTATGGCCGAATAAAGCCCCCTGTCCCGCGCCTGGAGCAGTGTATCCACCATCTTCTTCTCGACGATCGGATTGCCTATCTGCACGACGCTTCCGAGTCCCTCGGAGCTTTCATCCAACTCCAAAGATGCGAAAGTCGCCCCATGTATTCCGTCCCTTCCGGTTCTGCCGCCTATCACCACTATCAGGTCTCCGGGGGAGACCTCCTTGGAGCTTCGGTCTTTCGGTATCAGCCCGACGTTGCCACAATAGACGAGCGGATTGCTGACGTATCGGTTGTCAAACAGTATCGCTCCGTTAGCGGTGGGAATTCCCATCCGGTTGCCGTAATCCCGTACGCCTGCCACCACACCCTTGAGGATCCGTTTGGGATGTAGCACACCTCTGGGAAGCCGATCGTATGGATAATCGGGCATTCCGAAACAGAAGACGTCGGTGTTCAGGATGGGCTTCGCCCCCAATCCGGTTCCCAATGGGTCTCTGATCACGCCGCCGATCCCCGTGCCCGCTCCTCCATAGGGCTCTATCGCCGAAGGGTGATTGTGAGTTTCGACCTTGAAGGCGAGGTTGTAATTCTCATCGAACTCGATTATCCCCGCGTTGTCCGAGAAGACTGAAACACACCATGGTTTGTTTATCTCAAATGTGGCGCGCATGATGGTCGATTTTAACAGGTTATCTATCAATTTCGTTCCGTTTTCATCCATATATTCGATAAGTCCGCGAAAGGTCTTGTGAACACAATGCTCCGACCAAGTTTGAGCGATCGTCTCCAGCTCGACGTCGGTCGGATTCCTGCCCAACCTCAGGAAGTAATTCTGGATCGTCCTCATCTCGGCGAGGTTCAACGAGAGCAGCCCTTCCCTGCTTATCCTCATCAGTTCCTCATCATCTGCATCTAGGATCGGGATCACATTGACTTTTTCCATATCCCATCTCCTCGGAAAGCTGGGATATTATACCATAGAGATCATGTCGGAACAACCGCTCGTGTTAAGTGATCGCAGGGCCGGACATTCAAAGGGAATGCCCGGCCCTTACTCCCTATCTTCGTTCCCCGTCTAGCGGATCACGCTTTTGAGATACTCGACGAACTTCGGCACGCCGGTCATGGGGTCTTCGGACTCCTCATATTCTATCGAGATATAGCCCTTATAACCTGCCTCCCTGAGGATCTCCGATATCCTGGCGAAATCGGCTTTCTCCCGCTTTCCGGTCTGTGGGTTAAGAATGGTCACCTTCGCGTGAGTCGTGACGGTATAGGGAGCCACCTCAGCTATTTCTTTGTAGGGGTCCGTCCGGAAGTTCCCTGTATCCAGATTTATCCCGAGCCATTCTGAACCGACGGCGTTGTAGATCTTAAGCACCTGCTCGGCCGTTGAGGTTATACCGCCGTGATCCTCAAGCGCCAAGATAACCCCCTTAGGGGCGGCGTATTCCACACACTCCTTGAGAGCGTCCACCACCCATCTGAAGGCTTCATCCTCGGTATGGCCCTTCGGGACTCCGCCAGCAAAGACCCTTATGCAGGGCGCACCCAGGTGGTAGGAGATATCCACCCATTCCTTAACCATCTCTATCTGTCCACGCCGTTCCTCCGGATCGGCCTTGCAGAAGTTATTCCCGACGGCCGTTCCTGAGATATCCAATCCTCTCAGGAACACCTCTCTTTTGAGCTTATTGAGGTAATCGGTTTCAGTTGTCGGGAAGTAGTAGGCAGTTAGCTCCACTCCGTCAAGGCCCATCTCGACGGCTTTGTCCAAGAAATCCTCAAGCGACATCTCTCCGCCCGTCAGATACTGGCGGAAAGAATATGCACAACAGCTTATCTTCATCTCGCATCCTCCTTATCGGATCTCCAATTTCACCGGTTCCCCACCTTTTTGGGAGGATTTCAGGGCGGCCTCTATGAAGGCGACGATCTCCAGGCTTTCCGAGATATCTATCGGAGGTTTGCCGGTCTGAAACATCTCCACGACCCTCTTCAGAAGCTCCCTGTATATGTAAGCGGTATTGATCTGAGAAAGCAAGATTCGATTTTGGCAGAAGGCGGAAAACCCATAGCCGCTTGCCCCTTTACGGATACCTCTGACCGTTCCGACCTTCCCGTCCTCCCAATGGCCTACCACCACGTCGGTTCCCTCATCCGAGATGCAGGTCACATATTCACAACCTGGCCCCATCAGGGCGTATAAGGTCTCAACCCCGTGGATGCCATAATGGAACAGACCGGGGTTTCTGGAATGCTGCGGCGCGGGGCTATATGCGTCAACGCCCACCACGTCTCCATACTTCTCCCTCTTCGCCTTGACTTCTTGAACCTCAAGGGCGTATCTGAGGGAGGATGAGGAGAAAAGGGGAACTCCCTTTTCGTTAGCGAGCTCGGCTAGTTTCTTGGCCTCATCGAGCGAGCAGGTGAAGGGTTTGTCTATAAAGGTGGGGATCCCGGCCTCTATGAAGGGCAAAGCCCTCTCATAGTGAACGCTGCCGTCCACGGATTCCACCATCACGGCGTCTATTTTACCGATCATCTCCTCAGGCTTATCCACCAGCTCGACGCCGTACTCCTTCAGCTTCTCCGTAAACCCGGGTATTCTCTCCGGGGATATCTTCGATTCCCCCGGACATCCGATAATCACTTTTGCGCCTTCAACCCACTGTTCCTCATCTATGTCGATATGATTGAGCCTCTGGGTGAAGGCGACAACATGTGACGTGTCGAAATCCACCAAACCTACTTTTATCATCGTCTGAACCTCCTTATAACGGTCTTTTTCCCTCCTAACTCCTCATCTCTCGTTTAAATCGTGACCGGCTGATGTTTCTCACCGGATTCATATGCGGCGGTGATGATCTGAAGGGCTTTCAAGCCATCCTCGCCCGTCACAGGGGGCTTATCAGCGCCGGAGAACACAGCTTCAGCAAACTCCTCGATATAAAGGGTGCGTGGGTTCCCAATCCGCGGTAGTTGGACCTCGTTCCATTTCCCTAGCTCAAGCCCTTCCACCGGGAGCGTCGTATAGATCCGAAGCGGGGTTCCAAGAACTATCTGTCCATCTTCGCCGAAGATCCTGTCTCCGAAATCCCCCTTACCCCTAGCGCAGGAGCTTGCATCTATGGAACCGATGGCGCCGTTATCGTAACGGATGATCACATTTATCCAATCCTCCACTTCCACGGGTGTGACAAAGGTGTCGTATTCGGCATAGACCCTGATGGCCTCAAGACCTGTGATGAACCTCATCACATCGATGTTGTGTACGGCGTTCATGATCAATATACCACCGCCGCTCTGATCCTTTTTAGTCCGCCAGTCGGTCTTGACCCTTCCGGAGTATCCGCCGTGCCAATATGAGGCGGGTTTATCGCCCATAGCGGACATCTTCAAAGCTATCACATCCCCGATCGCCCCTCGCTCGATTAACTCCTTCGCCTTACGAACATCCGGACGATACCTCATGACGAAACATACGGAGAGAAGCACGCCGTTCCTCTTCGCCGCCTCAATCATATCCTGGGCCTGTTGTAGATTGACGGCTATCGGCTTTTCCACCATGACGTGTTTCCCGGCGTCAGCTGCCTTGACGGAGATGGGAGCATGTAGGTAATGCGGAGTGGCGATATAAACGGCGTCCACGTCTGAATTCGACAGCATCTCATCCAGGTCGATCGTGTAGGCGGCTCCATATCTATCCGCTAAATCCTTCGCCACCTCCCCTTTGACATCCATCGTCATAACTATCCTCGCGTTGCGGGCATCGGCGATGCTATGAGCATGTGAGACCGCTATCTCACCGCATCCGATTATCCCAATCTTTAACTCCCTATCCATTTCTGTTCCTCCTTCTCCTTTTTCCCGGGGGACGCCTTTTGAGGATAGCCAGGGTCTCGATATGATATGTCTGGGGAAACATATCATATGCTCGGATCGGCCTTTCAAGCTCATACTCATCGCATAATCTCTTTAAGTCCTCAAACTGGGTGATCGGATTGCATGACATATAGACGATCCTATCCGGGCCGATCCGTTTGATCCTTTTTATGATCTTACGCGAAAGCCCCGGGCGGGGTGGGTCGACAACTATCACATCAAACCTAACATCCTTTTTCAGATATTCGCCCACATCGCTAGCGTAAAATCTGACGTTTTCGATCCCGTTGAGCTTCGCGTTTTCCTCTGCAGCTTGAACGGAGAAATCGGCTATCTCCACCCCTGTCACGTGATCGCAGACATCGCTTATGTAGACCGATATTGTGCCTATGCCGCAGTAGAGATCCAGCACCCTACCGTATACCCATTCTCTGATGTCTTCATATGCCTTCCAGACAAGAAGCGGATTGCTCTGGAAGAAGACGTCCGGTTTGATCATGAACCGATACGGTCCGACTTTCTCGGTGATATGGGGCGCTCCCAGATTTAGGATCGGCTCGCCATAGGAGTGATCGCTCAGCCCCTCATGCTTGAGCCAGTAGACGCTTTCAGACCGATCGAGCGCCTCTTCCAAGAGCCGAACCAGTTTTTCCCTCTGCCTTACATCCGGAGGCGAGGCGGAGGTGAAGATCACCATCAGCTCATCCGTGAACTTAGCTTCCCTCAGAACCACATATCTCAGAAATCCCTGATGCTCCAGGAAATCATAGTCTTCTATTCCAAGCTCCCTCACCCTCCTTTTGATGAATCTCAGCAGATCAAAGGCATGCGGAGATATGAGGTGACATTCGTCGAGATCGATCACCTCGGCGTAGTTGCCCCTTCTTCTAAGTCCGATCTTCCCGAAAGCACAGACGAAATCCATCCTATGCCTGTAATAGAGGGGTTGAGGCGACGGGATCACTATCCCTTCCAGCTCGAACCGATCTCCGAAGAGCTCCCTTAGAAATGAAAGTTTCATGCGCAATTGATCCTCATAAGAGATATCCTGCATGTAACATCCCCCACAGCGTCCGAAATGGGAGCAGATGGGATCGACCTTGGGGTATTCACCTTTTAATCTATCGAAGAACCTTCGCACGCTTTTGGTAGATGGGAATTTGCTTCTCTCTCTGCTCATCCGATCACCCTATCTTCTGAGGCTCAAAACCATCTTAATCATACCAGGATTTCCGAAGGAGTTCAACACCAACTTTTCCGATCTCCGGTTGCCTTCGCTTGACTTTTCCCCTCAGAAGCACGGCCGGTTCTCCCCTCTGAAGTCAGGGCGATGTATCCTCCACGGTCCGACCGTTCTTCTCCCCGACCATCTTGAAAACAGCGGGGACGTTCCGTTTTTTGTGCTCTTTGAGCAACAACAGGAGCGCCTCGTCGCTTTCGGGGTTTATGAAATCCTCCGTATCCCACCATATCAGGACTCTCATCGTTGCCATGATCGAACCACCTCCCTTGCCAGGTCAGAGCACTTCGTCCATCTCACCCTCCCGCTCCATCTCTCCCTTACCTCCTTCCCTATCTCCTCCAGCACCCTCAACCCTGTCCTTCTACCGTTTGAGAACAGCGACTGCCAATGCGTGTGAAACACGACTGGGATGCCCGCCTCTATCAGCTCGGAGAACCTCTCCACATAGCGATCGACGATCGATCGGACGTAATCATCATCCGTATCCATCCTGTCCATCGTCTCCCAGATGAAATCCCCGCACTGTGAAACTATGCTCACCACCCATTCGTCCTTCCTCCCCGACGGGTGGAAAACCTTCGAGTGGAAGATGGTATCATCGGTCCTCATATGAAGGAAATACCACGTCTGACCTCTTCTGTACACCTCTTTCTGAGCGTTCAATATGGCATATGCCGCGGCGGGGATGTCAAATCGCACCCGCCATAGTTCCTTTGCCCCCTCGGTCGAATACAAACCGAGGTGAAACTCGTTGATGGCGAGTATCGCCCGATGCCCGTCAGGAAGACGAATCACCTTCAGCCCGATAGGTCGTCCGTTTGGGATCTCATATTCAGCCATGGCGTCACGTCTGGCCCCGTCGAAGAAGATCACCGACGGCCTCGCTCCTCCCCATCCATAGCTCATGAAAACCTGATCCATCGTCCCATCCCCGTTTAGATCGATGCCGTTGGGGAGGACTTTTTCCCAATACACCAGGCCGCGCCAGAGATAACCGGATTGGGTTGGAAGCTTGAACTCCTCTCCTGGAGGACGCCAAATGATCTGACCGCCCGATGTGATCCAGGCGATGCTCTGATAGGTCCCCAGGATGAGAGCGGGAGGCTCATCGGGCCCGGGTTGCCACACTCCCATCGAATAGGCCCTGTTAAAGCGGAAGAAATCCTTATAGAAATCCTCAGAGGTGCTGAGATGCATTTTCCCTTCAAGCGAGCCGTCGGGAGCGAAACGATAGAGGTAACTCGCCGCATCGCAGGCCAGGATCTCCCTCTGGCCGTCTCCGTTCACATCGAGCGCCTCTAGCGAGATCACCCTATGCCTGAACGTGTACTCCCACAGCTTCTCGCCCTCATCGTTGAGCACCACGAGTTGATTATCCCTCGTCAGAGCGATCACCTCACGCCTCCCGTCGCCGTTCAGGTCGGATGTGAACAACCGGCATATCTCTGCCCGCTCCCGTTTCGTCGAATAAAACTCGACTGAACCGATGAACGGCTTAACGTTCGGGCTTTTCCTCCATTTGACCAGCCTCACGCGCACCGCTTTACACCGCATTCCGGGGAAGATCAGCAGGTTCCGGACGTAGAAGTAGCTTTTGCCGCGAGGTCCGAGGATACGATAAGAGGGCTTCGGCGGCGAGGGAGCCGCTCGGATATCCATCTTAAACCCGTCGGAGCTGAACTCGACGACCACTTTCTCAAAGAATCTTTCAACCGCTTTAGGTTCGGGGAAAGCGCCCACCGGAGGCTCTCCTACGATCACTTCCGCCAGATCCACCTCCCCGTCGAACCGGCACGTCCAGATCCTACCGTCGGGCGATCTCTCCACGTCGGCCGGAACCACCCTTTGGAGGTGAGAGCGGAAACCGTCGAACTTCCACTTCATCCGAGGTTCAATTTCGGTCCCAACCTCCGACCTTAGGGCGATAGCGCCCCCGCATCTTTCCCTTTCCCGTTCGATCCTCCTCCAGAGCGATTCCAGATCGTTCCTGATTATTCCCTTCAGATGATCATCTGAGATCTCGACCTCCTCCTCTCTCATCTCACCCTTCGATATGATTCGGGCATCCCTCCACTGAAGGAAAGTCCCGTCAGCGATGGCGACTCGTTCGGGTGAGACGTAGAACAGGGCGGCGTCGGTTTTAAGCGGCACGTTCGGTATCGATCCGTCGCCCAGGCCCATGATCGCCAGCTCCGGTTCCTCCTTTCCTCCCCGCCTTCTCATTCCGCGCACGATACAGGCCGTCGGGGATATCCGCCGTGCGGTGAAATCCCTCCCATCGCCGGGGTCTGTGGCGTAGAGGATGTTCTGGAAGCTTGTAAATTCCCCCTTCTTTTCGGGATGAAATTGGATGAACTGTCGCAGCAGGTAGGGCACGAGTTCACCTTGGTATTCTCTCTCATCTGCCCGTCCGGCCTGCTGATTGAGGTTGAAGGCGGGTTTCAGCCAAAAGGTGACATCGCCCTGCCTCTGCATCCACCCCTCGTCCCTCAGCTCGGCCGGAGAACATGTCCGCCAGGTGGCGGTGAGGCTATACTGCCCCGGCTTCTTCGCCTTGATCTCATCGATGAACAGGAAGTAATCGCCCCGTTTCCAGAAGATACATCGTTTCCAGTCGCATCCGTTTGTTCCCGGAACGGTGGTGGCCGTCAGACCTATATGTGAGAGGTTAGCGGCGGCGACCAGCTCCACGCCCCACGGATCGGGCTCCGTTCGTATGCCCCGGCTCACCACGACGCCCGATTTATAATAGTTCCCCTCCTTGCCCGTGTGGGCAACCAGGAAAAGCTTCCCTCTATCGACGTAACGCAGAACGCAGTTAATTCCCAGCGGCGGACCGGGGTTATGGAATCCATCCAGGCATAGATACTGATCGTCCGGGCTGAAACCATCGCGGAAGACCAACAGTTCGACGGTTCGATCACGGGGTATCCCCAATTGCGCTCGATTTTTATCGTTCAAGGCCTGACTGTATGAGTGCGGCGAGATAGGCAGCCACATCACGCCCGACCATTCAGATGGCCTTTGGGGTTTAATCCCACCTAAGGGCAGCCTCAGCGGAAAACCGAGTTCTCGACGTCGTTGACCTCCTCCTCCGTAAGATAGCCCAGATCGGTGATCAGCGTGAACTCGAACAGCTTTCTGGCGATGTAGTATCCCAGGTGCATGCTCTTGGCCCTCTTAAACCCCCGGATCATATCCTCGTTCCGCGGGCGGGCCATCCGTTTCCAATAGGACTGAACCGCATCTCGGAGAGGATCAGGCCCCGGCAGGACGATCCGTTCGAGGACGAGTTCCCCAGGCTTGGCGCGCTCTTCGACGATCCTCCCGAACTCCCTCAGCGCCTTTCTCATCCCCTCAGCGTCCGACGCCCCGATCAGAACCAGACCGACGCCCGTTCCCCATGGATTTGGATGCGTCACTATTTTGAACCTCCCCGGTCCCGGATCGTCCTCATCGGCCACAAGCATACGACGCACGTAGGGCTCAAAGAGGGCGGAGTTGACGGAGAGATTTCCGATGAAGATCAGATTCGCCCTCTTCGCCTCCGGTGTGAGCGATAGTCCCCTCTCGTCCGTGACGTTCTTCGGCGGGCGAATCGGCACACTCACCCCGGTTGCTTCGTGGATGATCCCCTGGATCTCCCGCCCGGCCTCGGCGAAGGGGCCCTTTTGGGGAGCTACGATGAGGGCGGACGATTCGCCGTTATGGACCAAAACTACTTTAGGGTAAATCGATCGTGGCAGCATACAAAGGACATCGGCGTTCGATCCTAACCCAGAAAGGATGCTAAGCATCGCTATGGACGCAAGGATGAAGATCCTTCTCATAATTTAGCCCTCCCAGTTCCAAATCGGATATTGTCGAACTTCGTTATACTAATCGCCCAGCGGCAGAAGTTCGGGACATACCGGCCGATTCGGCTGCCCGCCCTGAAGATAACCGCCCCCCATCCAAACACCATCTTCAACGAACTCTACTCCCTTGATGTTGACACTCTCACCAGCAGGCTCAATCAGAGCTTGGTTGTTGCCACAGCGTTGATTCAATAACAGCTATGCCGGCAATATACCTCTTGTCTGAAATTCAGGTATGCTATATAATAGTAGCAAAACAAACATGGTAGGTGAATAAGATGCCGAGCTTGAATTTTCAGGTGATACCGAAATCCGAACAACCGGCAGAGATAACAATACGAATACCGAAGTCTTTAATATAAATCGAGAAAATCCGTTACCCTGTTTATCCGTGAGGCTGTGAAAGTGATAGAAGAGATGGAGAGAGAGGCAACATTATGAAAAAAACCTTGGGTGTTATATTGCTCCTGTCTATAGCTCTACCCTCCTTCGCCGAACTGACACAGCGGGACCTGGACAAGATTAGCGCACTGATTGACCGCAAACTAGAGCCTATCAAGATGGACATCGCTGAGCTAAAAGGGGAGATAAAAGCCGTTAGAGCTGAGATGAGGGGCATGGCTACGAAGGATGATATCGTAGCACTGAAAGGCGAGATCTCTGAGATAAAAGGCAGGATGAACGCTATGGCCAGCAAAGATGATCTCATCGAACTTGAAGCAAGGACAACAGCTCGGATTGATGCGCTAACTCAGGCTATTATCGCAATGGCGGTAGCTATTTTCGTCGCTATATTGGGCACTATTGTAGGAGGACCTATCTTTGCCCAGTGGTGGCAAAAACGGCAAGAGCAGAAGGAGGCTATTAGACAAATAAGAGAGAAGGCACAAGACTTGGTGAAAGATCATCCCGAACTAGCCGAGATATTCAGAAGCATTGGGCTGATCTGATCCGGATCAGCTGCCAGGTTGTTGAGAACTTTCATCTCTGCCCTCCTCGAATTCCTCCTATGAAGGCGTTTGTCCGCGATCTCGAAAGTCAGCGTCAAGACCAGAGGTATGATGAACGCTGTGATCCGAATCCATTTCGACATATCTATTGCCTTCCCTCTATCCCGTCGATTATGCGCCGGATGTTCGCGACCCCCTCTATGACGCTCCCCTCGATGTCCTCTCGATCGACCACCTCCAGCGATATCACACCGTCGTATCCCGCTTCTTTTAGCGTTTGAAACACCTCACGCCACCGCGCGTCGCCTTTCCCCCCGGTCGTCGGACGGATGTATTCCCCCGTGGGGATCTGAATCCATCCCTCGCGGGGCTCACGGCTGATGAGGAAATCCTTAGCGTGGACGTGAACCGTGTATTTGGCCAGTTTTCTCGCGGCTTCAAGGTGATCCTCGCCGAACACCTGCCGGAAGTTGGTGAAGTCCAGGTTGATCCCGAAATTCGGACGGTTCACCGTTTTGACGATCCGCTCTATCTGATCGGAACGTCCCAACAGCCTTCCGTGGTTTTCAACCCCCACCTTGATCCCCCTCTCCGCCGCGGCGTCGGCGACCTCGGCCATGCCCTGAGCGATGCGGACGAGTATCTCATCCAGATCCACCTCATCCGGCGATTTACCTTCCAGCGAGGTGCGAGGATCCAGTCGGATCGTATCCGTTCCCAGTATCTGGGCCGTCTCCAGCCTCCTCTTACACAGATCGATACATCCCCTATACCTCTCCTCATCGTAGACGGAGAAATCGCTGTCCAACGTGTAACACGAGACCTTCAAGCCGAGCTGGTCTATCAGCCTTTTCGCCTCCCTCGCCTGTTCTCTCTCATCGCTATCTGGTATCCAGAACCGGCTCAGCAGCTCGACGTATTCGGCCTCTGTCCGTGATCCTATGAACTGGATCACATCCATGAGGGTAACCTTACCCTCCCTCAGTAGGAGGTTGAAACAGTAACAGCTAACCCCAGCCTTCATGTCTCATCCTCCAAGTCCCTTGGACATCGATAGAATCCTCACTTCTCCCCCAGAAAGAAAGACTACCAGTATGGCTATGCCAGCCTTCGCGGTTGATACGATAACATAAAATAGGGGTATTTTCAACAGATATGGTGCTCTAACTTTCTAATACATTATCACTTATGCGCTCGGTTGCCTCTGCTTGACTTTTCCCCTTTTGTGATGTAACCTAATTCATGCAGAATTCCCTCGGAGGAGTGGAAGATGACGAACGCCGAGATCAAGGAGTTGGCTTCCCGCTATATAATCAACACCTATGGTGAAAGGGAGATCGCCCTCGTACGCGGAGAGGGATGTTACGTTTGGGACGCCGACGGCAAAAGATATCTGGATTTTCTGGGCGGTATAGCGGTCAACTCGCTCGGTCACTGCCATCCCAACGTGGTCGAGGCGATCAAAAGACAGGCCGAAACCCTGATCCACTGCTCAAACCTCTATTACATCGAGCCCCAGGCGAGATTGGCACGGCTTTTGGCCGAAAACTCATTCGCGGATCAGTGTTTCTTCTGTAACAGCGGGGCGGAGGCAAACGAGGCGGCTATAAAGCTGGCGAGAAAATACTCTAAGGAGAAAGTTGATCCCGGAAGATACGAGATCATCACTATGCTCAACTCCTTCCATGGAAGAACCCTGGCGACCATAACGGCCACGGGGCAGACGAAGTATCATAAGGGGTTCGAGCCTCTGATGCCTGGATTTAAGTATGTGCCCTTCAACGATCTTGAGGCCGTTGAAAAGGCGATAGATGAGAAAACCTGTGCCGTGATGGTGGAGCCCGTTCAATCCGAAGGCGGCGTTCACATCCCCGATCCGGATTATCTCAAAGGACTGCGTCGGATCTGTGACGAGCGTAAGTTGCTTCTGATTCTAGACGAAGTTCAGACTGCGATGGGGAGACTGGGCACCCTTTTCGGATACGAGTATTTCGACGTCGAGCCGGATATCATAACCATGGCGAAGGCCCTGGGAGGCGGGGTGCCCATAGGGGCGATGCTGACAAAGAAACATATTGCCGAGAGCCTCACGCCAGGATCCCATGCCTCTACCTTCGGCGGGAATCCGCTAGCATGTGCCGCCGCTACTGCTGCCCTTAAAACCACCATCGAGGAAAAACTACCACAAAACGCCGCTCGAATGGGGGAATACCTCAGGGAAAAACTTGAGGGACTGAAGGATAAATTCCCCTTTATCAAACAGATCAGAGGAATAGGCTTGATCGTCGGGGTGGAGCTGGATCGAGATGCCAAGCCCTATGCCGCCAGATGCGTTCAGAAAGGGCTCTTAACGATAGCCACGGCCAATACCGTCATAAGATTTCTACCGCCTCTGATAATAAATGAAGCTCATGTCGATGAGGCGGTCGGGATACTTGAGGAGGCTCTCAGGGAGGATGGCTGATCTGGGATGGCTTACCACATATGACCCGAGGATGTTCCTCGCCCGGGCGATAGAGAGGGCTATCGAACGGGATCTGCTGACTGATGAGATCCAGGACAAGTTGGTGCGGGATGCAGCGAGCATGTCACATCACCTGATGATACTTAGACTCCAGACCACCTCCGCCAGATATGCCGCCAGACAGGGCGTGGATGAAACGGTTAGAACCGTGAACCTCGGATTGCAATTCGCGAGCGGAGGCGATCTCGAAAGAGCGGCAAACCTGATCTCTAAGAACAAATTGGTCATCTTCTTCAAGATCGGAAACACGCTCATCAACAGGCTCAAACAGGGAGCCCAGGATCTGCTGGAGAAAAATCTGATCCATCCCCCTAGAAGCATCGATATGCTCAGACAGGACATCGCTCTGATAGATGCCATGCCGGTGGAGGTGTTCAATGTCCTGGAAAAGCGGTTCCTGGAGAAAATAAGGAAGGGCATATTAACGGCCGAAGAGAAGGAGGGGAGAATCAAGCTTTTAGGTGAAGGAGAGAAACCGATCTCCCAGATCGACGAGGTGAGACTCGCCGAGAAGGTCCTCGGTGAGCTCAGGTTGAAGTCCGAATATGCACGTGCTCTTCCGGTGAAGGGGTTTTTCACCACCAAGTTCTTCCTCGATCCGACGCTCGACTTCATCCTGGCGGCCACAAGACACCTAATGGCCAATCTCGCACTAAAAAGCAAGGTCGAGTATAAGCTCTCATCCGAGGAGGCCGAGGCATTCAGGGAGAAGATTCAGGATAAACTTGTCAGATCCGCCCTGCTGAAATGGATCGAGGAATACATGGGGAAACTGGATAAGGATGATGATCTCAGAAAATTCGCCAGACGGTTTTGGATGAAGGCGATGTCGGATATAGAGACCTTCGGAACGGAGGATTATCGGTGAGAGGTAGACCAGCGATCAGGTTGGCGGTGATGATGTGTATCGCGCTGATCGGATGTAGCGGCGAAAGGGATGCATTCGAGCGGTCACAGAGGGATATAGATAGAGGATGGGCTTATTATTCCGTAGGAGATATGAGCTCTGCTCTGATGAGCTTCGAGCGAGCAACCTCAGTCGATCTTCCTCCCGGAGATGCCTATAACGGGTTAGGATGGGTCTACCTGAGCTCCTCGGAGAAGGTGGGAGGGAACGATCAGCTTATATCCCAGGCCGTTGGGGCCTTTCAACAGGCCGTCAGGATAGATATGGAGAACTCCGACGCCTGGGTCGGGTTGGCTCTATCGTTGTTTCTGAGGAGATCCGATGAGGGCGACCTGAAATCGGCTATAGAGGCGATCGACCAGGCGATGAAAAACGAAAAGCTTCTCTACAGGCATGATTATACGTCGAAGGCCGATCTATGGGCGTTGAGAGGGATGTGTAACTTCTACCTTCAAAAGGTCGATCTCGCTCTTGAGGATCTCAGGAAGGCCCTTCAGATCGATCCGAGGAATGAGACAGCTTTGAGATTGCTCTATCTAATAGATCGAGGAGGATCAAAGGGGTGAAGGAGATCGAAGAATTTATAACCAGATACGTGGGTGAGCATATATACCATCTATCGCTTATTCGAAACTTGGACTCAATACTGAAGCTGGGATTGCTTTCAAGGAATGAGCTAGGTAAAATCGGTGTAAGCTTTTGGAACATATCAAACTATAAGGTCCAAGCTCGAAGGGAAGCGAAAAGGTTCGTTTTAAGAATAAAAGACAGAGATCTCATAGTATCACTGTATGATTATGTTCCATTTTATTTCTCTCCACGTAACCCAATGTTGTATAAAAGACGTGAATACCAGGATCAGATAGCCATAATTGCTGTAGATTCTTCGATAATAGGTAAACCCGGTGTTATATTCTCGGATGGAAATGCTGCTTCGGAGAGGACAAGGTTCTATCAGGACGTTGGAAATCTTTCTAAGCTTCAGTGGGACATCATTAACTCTAAATACTGGACGAACTTTGAGGATGGTAAAAGGATAAAATGCGCAGAAGTTCTTGTCCCTCGAAAGGTGAATGTTAACCTTATTGAAAGGATATTCGTGTATTCGGACGAAGCGAGAGCTAAGGTTGAAGAGATTGTTCGGAGTTCCGGGCAGAAGATAATTGCTGAGGTGAAAAAGGGGTTTTATTTCCCATGATAAAATACAGCGACTATACCGTGTTTGATATGGATACGCAGGTGATCGTTAATACGGTTAACTGTAAAGGGGTTATGGGAGCGGGCTTAGCGTTGGAGTTTAAACTGCGTTATCCTGAGATGTTTAGGGATTACCGGAAGCGGTGTAAGCAAAATATGGTGAAGCCGGGTAGACCTTATCTCTTTAACGAGTTAAAGCCATGGATTCTGAACTTTCCAACTAAATATCATTGGAGGTATCCCTCTAGGATTGAATGGATAGAAGAAGGATTAAGGTATTTCGCCCAAAACTATCATAGGATGAACATCCGTTCAATTGCTTTTCCAAAGCTTGGCTGTCGAAACGGTGGGTTGGATTGGAGCGTTGTAAAACCGGTTATGGAAAAATATCTAGTCTCCTTAGATATAGAAGTTTTTATATGCCTAGATGAGAAACCTAAACCCTGGGGCGTAGAGGATAGAATGATTAAGCTGTTCAATAAAATAAAAGAGGATATAGCATATAGAACCAAAGTTCAAAGTGACATCGGAATAAGAGGTGATGTTTTATGTGAAGTCGTTAAGAAACTGCCAGTTACAAGGTTCAGGGAAATAAGAAGGATAAGAGGAGTGGGCAAAGGATACTATGAGAAGATATTTGTCTATTTCTATCATCAGGTTGTAGGAGAGAAAACTTAACTATATCTGTCGGATGAAATGGAGATAGGGAGATGAACCTGCATCGCAGATATTCCCCCCAGTATGGTTATACCCCTGTGATTTCAAGGGGTGAACTGGGGTTAGAGCTGATAGAGTTCGGAATATTGAGGCTTGCCGAGGGGATGACCCATACTGAAAGCTCGCCGGATGAGGAGATGGTATTCGTGCTTTTAAGCGGCGAATGCACCGTCTCGATCGACGGCGGGATGATCACCCGGCTCAGCCGCAGAGATGTCTTTTCGGACAAACCCTCCGGGGTGTATCTGCCCTTCGGGTCCGAGCTGGATATAACCCCCCTAAGCGAAGTGGAGATGGCGGTCTGTAAGGCGCCGTCGGATCTAGAGGTGCCTCCTCAGGTGATAACGCCTGAAAGGGTGAAATATCGTTCCGTCGGGGCTCACAACTGGAGGCGTGACATATACGATATCGTCGATCTGGAGATCCAGGCGCGAAGCCTGGTCGTAGGTGAGACCTTTAATCCCCCCGGCAATTGGTCGAGCGCCCCCCCACACAGGCACGATTTCGATAACCTCCCTGAGGAAAGCGATATGGAGGAAGTTTACCTCTTTAAGCTACACCCGGAGGAGGGATTCGGCCTGCAACGCATCTACACGGATGACCTTTCCCTTAACGAGGCATATGTGATAGAGAACAACTCCGTCGTTGCGATCCCACAGGGGTATCATCCGGTCGTGGCGGGGCCCGGCTATAGGCTTTACTACCTTTGGGTGCTGGCAGGGGAGAAGAGGGTTCTGGCACCCAGGGATGATCCGAAGCATGCATGGCTTAAGAGATGTGAACCTATCGTCAATGAAATCCTAGGGTAGGAGAACGAGGAGGTTTGAGAATGGCGATTCACGTCAATGGGGCTCACGTATGGAATGCCCTTAAGGATGAGCCCGTTATAGTTATGGCGTGTAACACCAGGAATCCCCTTCCCATCCCGGGCATAATGAGGGCCGCCCAGGAGCTGGACGCCGTCGTGGCGTTCGAGCTTTCGAAGAGGGAGATATTCCTGACGAACATAGAAGGGCTGTACGAGGACGGGGATAAAGGGCTTTCGGGGATGAACCCCCAGATGTACGCGGATATAGTTAACAGGTATGCTGAGGAGTTTCCGAATCTCGTCTATTTCCTCCACGGAGATCACATCCAGATAAAGTCCGTCACCCTTTCGCAGATATCTGAGGCTAAGACGCTCATAGAGCAGGAGTTGGAGGCCGGGTTCACATCCTTCGGCATAGATCCCTCTTTCGTGCCCATACCTGAAAACGCCGCTATCCTGACATGTCTGGTTATCCCGATCGTCGAGAACGGATTCGGCCTTGAGGCCGAGGTAGGTGAGATCGGCAAGGAGGAGATCACCACGGTCGATGAGGCCACCGAGTACATCGAGAGGCTCAAAGCAGCGGGGATAACGCCGAATCTGCTCGCTATAAACAACGGCAGCAAACACGGAAACTACGCCCCCGGCGAGGAGGTGCATATCAACCTCCAAAGAACCGGGGAGATATACGAGGCGACGGGCATTCCGATAGCCCAACATGGTATCACGGGAACGCCTTTACATCTCGTCGGACAGTTCGCCGACTATGGGATACGGAAGGGGAACGTCGGGACCCATTGGCAGAACATCCTCCTGGATAACGTCCCGGGTTTGAAGGAGAAATATGTGGAGTGGGCTGAGAAAAAGAAGGAGGAGCTGGGATTGGAGAAGCTCGGCATCGAATACGCGAATGCCGTCTTCCTAGAGGAGACGTTAAACCTGCCGGATGAGATCAAGAAGAAAGTGGCCGACGCCGCGTACGAATCGGCGTTGGAGTTCTTCAAAGCCTTCAGAAGCGAGGGAACGGGGAGGATCGTAAGGCAATACATAGCTAAACTTTAAAGGGGGGATATCGGATGAGATACTCTATAGGGGATTACAGGTTTAACGTCGAGGAGTTCTTTCCCTGGGAGCTCTTCTCAAGGATAGTGGAGGTGAGGGTGAACTCGCCCGATGTGATCTATCAGGAGGCGCAGGCTCGCAAAAGGCGTGAGACCCTGACCAGGGACGGGAAGCTCACCATTTTGGCCTGCGATCACCCGGCCCGGAACGTCACGAAATCGGGTGACGATCCGATCGCCATGGCAAACCGCCACTCGTACCTGGGGCGTATCCTCAGGGTCATCACGAGTGAGGAGTTCGACGGTGTGATGGGCACGCCCGATATCATCGAGGAGCTCTTCATAGTCAACTATCTGATCAAGGAGGCAGGCGGAGAGGGATTTCTCGACGATAAGGTGATCCTCGGCTGCATGAACAGAGGGGGATTGAGCGGGACGGTATTCGAAATGGATGATCGATTCACCGCTTACTCCGCCGAGATGATCGCCGATATGAGGTTGGACGGAGCGAAGATGATGTTCAGGCTCGATCCGAACTCGCCCGATTCGGGGAAAACCATCATGTACTGCGCTCAGGCGGTAAACGAGTGTCTGGAGTATGGGCTTTACGCCTTCGTTGAGGCGCTCTGGGTCGAAAAGACGGAGGAGGGGTATAAATCGATCAAGAGGGCCGAGGAATTGGCCAAGGTCGTCGGGGTGGCTTCGGCCCTGGGGGTCTCCTCAGCCTACACCTGGCTGAAGATCCCATATTGTGAGAACTTTGAGATCGTCGCAAGGGCGACGACGCTGCCGATCCTCATGCTCGGCGGGGCATCCAGGGGAGATCCGACCCCCGTCTTGGAGGAGTTCGTCAACGGAATGAAGGCCGGACCGAACGTGAGAGGAGCTCTGGTGGGGAGAAACGTCCACCATCCCGGCGACGATGACCCTCTGGCGGTGGCTCTGGCGGTAAATGGAATCGTTCATAAGGGTTACGACCTGGATCAGGCGATCGAGTGCCTTATGGAAAACAGAGGTAGAGATATGGATCGCCTGAGAAGATATCTCTGAGAGGCGATTTCTCTCATCACGGCTAGACCTAAAACAATTGATGATAGTGAGGAGGGGAAAATGGCGGGGAAACTTAAAGGCAATCTCATCGTCGGCCAATCAGGTGGCCCGACCGCCGTCATAAACAGCAGCCTCTGCGGAGTTATCCAGGAGGCGTTTAGGCATGACGAGATTCAAAATATCTACGGGATGGTTCACGGGATATTGGGCGTGCTGAACGAGGATCTGATAGATCTTCGCAGACAGGACCCGAGGGTGATCGAGGGGCTCAAAAGAACCCCTTCGGCGGCGCTCGGATCATGCAGGTATAAGCTCACGGAGGAGGACTACGGCAAGGTGCTGGAGGTCTTTAAGAAATATAACATCAGATATTTCATCTACATCGGCGGCAATGACTCGATGGACACCGCTCATAAGGTAGGCGAGCTGGCTAAAAAGGAGGGATACGAGCTCAGATGCATGGGCGTTCCCAAAACGGTGGATAACGACCTCGCGGGAACAGATCACTGTCCAGGGTATGGCTCCGTCGCCAGATGGAACGCCATGGCCACGAAGGATGCCGGCAGGGACACCGAGGCGATAGGGGTGGTGGATAACGTTAAGATCATCGAGACCATGGGCCGTAACGCCGGATGGATCACCGCCTCGACCGCTTTGGCCAGGGATTCCGAGGATAGCGCCCCACATCTCATCTATCTGCCCGAAAGGGTGTTTGACAGGGAGAAATTCCTGGCGGATGTGGATAGGGTCTACAGCAAACTGGGATACTGTCTGATCACCGTCTGCGAGGGGTTGAAGGACGAAAAGGGTGAATATCTCGTCGCTTCCGGCCGCGCCGTTGACGTGGACAAGTTCGGACACAAACAGCTGGGAGGAGTGGCGGCGTATCTATGTGATCTGATCGCCACTGAACTGAAGATCAAAGCCCGGTTCGATAAGCCCGGCACGATCCAACGTTCCTCCATACTCCTGGCCTCCCGGACCGATCTGGAGGAGGCGTATATGGCGGGCGCCAAGGCGGTGGAGCTGGCCGTGGAGGGCGTCACCGATAAGATGGTCTCGCTGGTGCGCGAGTCGAACCATCCGTATAGATGCACCACCGGCACCGTAGATCTGGATTATGTCGCCAACGCCGAGAAGAAGGTCCCCGACGAGTTCATCAACGAGGAGGGCAACTTCGTCACGGAGAAATTCTATGAATACGCCCTTCCGCTCATCGGAGACCCGCTGCCCGAATACATCAGATTTGAGAGGATACCGGTAACCGTCTGACATTTTCGGGGACGGTCACACCGTCCCCGAACCTGGGAGGGATTTCCGGATGAGCTCATCGCTTCAGATTTTCAAGATCGAGGCGGATGTGCAGTGTGCAGATCATCCCATCACGGTGGATGAGTTCCTCAAGCTCTTCGATGAGGACGCACAGGCGGAGCTCAT